>JAISCO010000397.1 GCA_031265535.1 Spirochaetaceae bacterium
ATTCGGAAAGGGCGTTTTCCGCTTCAGAAATTTCATCGTATTTCATCGTATAGTTTGAATAAATGATAGAATTTTCATGCCCCTTACCAAGCAAAAGAACAATGTCGCCGGCTCTTGCGTGTGAAAACGCCGCCCGAATAGCCGCCGGTCTTTCCGGGATCAAAAAAAGATTCACATCAAGCTCAAAACCGTTGCCGGAAAAACATTCTGTAGGCGGAACAGAGAAAACGCCCTCCGCGATTTCTTCCAGAATCGCGGAGGGGTTTTCGCCCCGCGGGTCCTCGTCGCATAAAAAAATCATATCGGAATAACGCGCCGCGATACGCCCCTGCAACGGACGTTTTTTGACATCACGTTCCCCGGCGGAACCAAACAGACTGATGACGCGCCCGCCCTGCCTGGCGGCGCGTTCACGAATAGGCGGAAAAATCGTCTCGAAAGATGACGGCGTATGAGCATAATCGACAAGAACTTCAAAAGGCTGCCCCTTGTCTACCGCCGTCATCCTGCCGCGGACAGGCTTCAACATGGGTACAAGAGAATAAAGCTCCTCAACCGGCACATGAATCAGATTCGAGACGCACAACAAAGCGGCAAGCACATTCCCCGCGTTAAACGCGCCCGGCAGCCTGTCCTCAATATGAATCGTTTTACCGCCGGAACGGATTTTAACATCGTAAACATTGCCGTAAGAGTATGAAGTCAAGCCTGTTATTGAAATATCTGCCGCGCCGCCATTCACGCTGTACGAATATGTCTTCCGTTTGGTACAATCCGCAAAATATCCGGCGCTCGGATCATCCGCATTCAGAACGCCAAAACTATCTACTCCTCGTTTTTCGCCCTTAGATACAGGTTTGTCTAATGAGCGAAACAAATTTGCCTTGTCGTCCCTGTATTGCTCCCAAGTGCCGTGAAATTCAAGATGCTCGTGGGTAACATTGGTCATAAGGCCCGCGTCAAAAACGACATCCCCCAGCCTGTTGGTCCGCGGCGAAAGACCGTGAGAGCTTGCCTCCAGAGCCGCGTACTCGCAGCCGTTCTTCAACATTTCCGCAAGCCGCCGGTGTATTAAAACCGCTTCCGGCGTAGTTTGATGCTCCGTATTCCAGCGTTCCGTACCGTCAACACTGTACTGGACGGTGGAAATAAAACCGGCTTTTTTACCGGCAAGCCGCAGCAACTGAAAAATAAGATATACGGTCGTGCTTTTTCCTTCCGTCCCCGTTACGCCGGCAACGGTCAAATGTTTTGAAGGCGAGCCATAGAAAGCGTCCGCGACAGCGGACATGGCAAAACGGGTATCTTTTACCCGCAAATAAAAAACATCTTTACTGTACGCTGGAATATCGTTTTGATAAACAATTGCACCGGCGCCATTCTTTATCGCGCCCGCGATAAAATCATGCCCGTCCACATGAAGCCCCGGCAGCGCAAAGTACAAAGCGCCCGCCCGCGCCTTGCGCGAATCGTACTCCAGAGCGGTAACCGGCAGCCCCATGTTTCCAGCCCCCTCCGCCGCACCTATACGCGCCATCAATTCATCCGTAAATAATTCAGATACCGTCATTTAATATGCCAAAATATATCCTATAAAGAAGTAAAAAGTAAAAAGTAAGAGGTAAGAGGTAAGAACTTTTTCCTTTTTACCTTTTCCTTTATCTATCTGTTCCTTTTTACCATAAATTTCATAAAAGCATAATTGCTATTGCCTGTCGTACTCTTGCACTTCGTCATGGACGTACTCCAAGACGACGCCGGCGCTCTTGAACATGGCTTCCGAGTCGGCGGCGTCGTGATAGCGGCGCTGGCAGACGACACGCACAATGCCGGAATTGATTATCAGCATGGCGCAGGTACGGCACGGCGTCATTCTACAGTACAAGGTGCCGCCGTCTATGGCAACGCCGCGCTTGGCGGCCTGACAAATAGCGTTTTGCTCGGCGTGAACCGTGCGGACACAGTGCGTAGTAACAGTACCGTCCTCATGAACAAGTTGTTTTAACTGATGCCCGACATCATCGCAGTGCGGCAAGCCATTAGGCGCGCCGACATAACCCGTAACCAGAAGCTGATTATCGCGGGCTATAACCGCGCCGGAACGCCCCCGTCCGCAGGTAGCGCGCCGCGAAATAGCATCGCACACTTCCATAAAGTATTCATCCCAACTGGGACGTAGATATTTACCGGTTTTTTCTGATTCATGCATAATATTTCCAATATTCCAAGCCGGATTTCCCTATCGTCAGCATAACGCACCACAAAGTATTTCCTTACCATAAGGTAAAAGACGATAACTGAGGAACCGCGCCTCCTTTTATGATCCCTTCTTACCACAAGCCGAGGAAGCCGCGCTTCTTTTTCAAGCCCTCCAAGTGGCTATTAAATATGTCCAAAGTCACCGGATCGAGGCGGATCGCCTCGGTGTAGTCCGTAATAGCCCGGTCATAGTCCCCTTTCGCCTCGTACACCTCGGCGCGTAAAATATAGTCAACCGGGTTCGGCGCGATCCGGAGCGACTCGGTACAGTCCGTGATAGCCCGGTCATAGTACCCTTTCTGCTTGTACGCCACGGCACGCCAATAATAGGCTCCGGTACCCTCCGGGTTGAGGCGGATCGCCTCGGTGCAGTCCGCGATAGCCCGGTCATAGCTTTTTTGCTCGCAGTACGCCGCGGCTCTCTTCACATACCCTAGGGCCTTCTCGCGGTCTGCTGCTTTTCTGCGCGCTGCCTCCGCCTCCGCTTCCTCTGCCTTCGCTTCCTCTGCTTTTTTGCGCTCGTACTCCGCCTCGCGTTCCGCTCTTTCGCGTGCTACCTCCGCCTCGCGTTCCGCTTTTGCGCGCACTATCTTAGCCTTTCTTATCTCCTCCGCCAGTGATTGGGCCACCTTCATCAGTTCTTCGCACCGCCTCCGCATATCAACATAGGGCAGGTCTTCATCAAGCCCTTGCTGGATATGCTCTTTAAAGGAGACAAAACTGGAGAACCACAACACCAGTTCTTCCCGCTTTGCCCGCTCATAGTCCGCGCTTATTGCCTTATACACCAGCACGGCTTTTGCGTATATCTCGTCCCGCATCTGTTCAATGAGCCGGTGGTACTCCTTGCGGATTGCGTCAAAGTCGCTTTCAAGCTCCGCTTTGACGCAGTACGCCGCGTCCCGCTCAATAAGGGGCCGCAGGCCGCCCAGTGCGCCCGCCGTATCGCCCCGGAGCGCTTTGCACCGGGCAACGTTAAACCGCGATTCCAGCATCCGGTCGGAGTACGAGTAAGAACGCTCAAAAGCGCTTTGCGCATCGGTGAGCATCTTCCGCGACTCCTCCACCTGTTTGGCCGCCTGCAACTCGTGGCTACGGCAGAGCTTGGCGACCCCTAAGTAAAACCACGCCTCCGCGGCCAGCAGTTTGGCGTCCTCATTTACCGGGATGTCCGGACTGATATACTTCGCCGTGTTGGAGAGGGCGAGGATGGCGTCCTCCAGGTTGATGGTGCTGCTGAACTCCCCCACCCCCAAAAGATACGCCTTCCCCAGCAGGAACCACGAAAGGTAATCGGTGCGGTTCTTTTCTACCGCCTGTTTGAGGTCGTCCCGGGCTTCTTCATAGAAGCCCTTGCCGTAGTTGACCGCGGCGCAACGGTAGAGTTCCCGCGCCGTTGTCAGACGGGGGTTGTTGACCACGTCGTGGATGGCGTCGAGCCGGTCACAGACCTCGACGGACATTTTGCCCACGGCATCCACAATATTGGCCGCCCCCACCGCGAAGGCCACGCCGAGCTCCCCTAATTGGTAGGATACCCCTGCAAAGCCCCGGTCCAGGGTGGCGGTGACCCCGCTAAACCCGTCAATCAAGGTATTGTTGACCCGGTCAATGCCCCCCTGAAAGATCCTCCCCAGTTCCTGCTGGGACGCGATCACCCGGTACGCCGCCTTGTCCACCGCCCCGGCAATACCCGCCTCCGCCCGGGACACAGATTGGTCGAAGCATTCCGCCACCGCCGTGGCGAACAGCCCTCCGGCGGCTATCTGGCGGTCGGAGTTCCGCCGCATTTCCCCGGAGAGGTCGCTCATCCACTGTCGTTCCATAAAGGTCTTGTAGTCCATCCCCGCGTTCTCCGCGACTTCAAGATCGTAATACAGTTTCCGCAATCCGTTTGCCATGATAATACCTCCTGTCTGTGATGTTTCAGCCTACCCTGTTTTGGTTGGAAGGTAAAGAAGGCGCCTACCCCTTTAACAATTCCGATTTCAAAACAAAAATCAGCGCAACACGGATGACCCCCGCAAAGAGGTAAAAAGTAAAAAGGAAAAAGGAAAAATGAGCAATGGAAGAGGCGGCACAAGCGGTTAAAGCGTAATTTGCGAAGCGTAACGAAGCAAATTGGAGCGGAAAGCACTGTTTTTACGGAGCAAAAATGCACCAAAATCAAAAAAGTGCCGTTAAAACTATATCAAATCCAGGATTTTTCCGAAATCGGAATTGCTGTACCCCTTAGGTTACTTTTTGAAATGAGGCATTTTGGAAGGGGGAACGGGGGCATGGCCCCGAACCGAATTTCTCTATTCCCCTAATAATGAAACGTCAAACGCTGGATAGGCGAGGGTCCTATCTTTTTGAGCGCCGCTATATGCTCTTTTGTGGGGTATCCCTTGTGTTTTTCATAACCCCAGTCAGGATACATGACGGCAAAATCGCGCATAAGCGCGTCCCGCGTTGTTTTTGCCAGTATAGAAGCCGCCATAACCTCAGGGACTTGGGCGTCCGCTTTAACGAGGGCGCGGCACGAAAAAGCCCCGTCGTAAGAGAACGCGTCCCGCTTTGGGCAGGGAATCACGGGGCATTGAGTGCCGTCAACAATCACCTCAAAAGAAGGCGCCTTCAGCATTTCGCTCAAAAAAAACTCGTCCGCCTCCTCCATCATAGCGTGAAAGGCCCTCATCATGGCAAGAAGACTGGCTTGCAGTATGTTCACCTTGTCAATCTCGGTATGAGTCGCCCAGCCTATCCCCCACGCGGACGCTTTCCCGTAGATCAGCGCCGCCGCGTCCTCTCTCTTACGTTCAGAAAGCTTTTTTGAATCGTTCAAAATATCACGCGGAAAATCAGTTGGAAGAACAACCGCCGCCGCGCATACCGGCCCGGCAAGAGGGCCGCGCCCCGCCTCGTCAATCCCGCAAATCATTTTTTTCCTGCCTTTCCTGCCTTTCCTGTATTTCCTGCCTTCCCCTTTTTTCCCGCGTCATTAAACTATCCAAAACAGGACGAAGGGATGGATCTTTTGAGTAATAGTGTTTTTCAAGCTCCGCCTCCGAAAGACCGGCAAGTTCATGACTCAGGTAATGCACCCAGTAAGTTACGTCATTCACCGATAGTTCATGCTTGCGGCACCAGTAATCGGGCTGCACCGGATGCTGCGGCTCAAGATCGTAAAAATACTTATAATCATGGACGGCGATTTTAAGATCGCCGCGCGGTATCCCCTTTTCCATTATTACATTGGCCAAATAATTCAAAGTACGCCCCGAATCAAAAATATCATCGACAAGCAAAACTTTGTCCCCTCTTCGCAAATATTTAGGCGAGTATGTCCATCCGTCAATGGTAACCCGCTCCGACTGCGCGACATCCGTGTAAGAACGCGCTACCACGGCGGCATAGTAAACCGGACGCCGTCCTTTGCGGACAAGCTTGAAATATTCGCTGATAACATTTCCGAGGTAGGCCCCGCCCCTAAGCGAGACATAAATCACGTTCGGTAAAAAACCGTCGTTATAAATATGGGCGGCAAGCTTCAGAGCGTTATTCCGCACCGTATCATAAGATAAAAACTCTTTGTTAATCATAGGACGCCGGCATTAAACAAGCTTAAATAGTATCCGGCGCGACATCAATTTCATAGTCAACACCCGCGACATCAAAGCCGTGCGCTTCAAGAAAATCATGCTTAAAACCGGCGGCATCCGCTTCCGTCATTATATTTTCCTCTGTAATCGTACCCAAAAGCGCGGCTGTAGCCTGTTGAACATCGTCCCTCATCTCAAAGTCGTCTATGCGGATACGCCCTTCGGCATCAACAAGCGTTTTTTTAGGGTCTGACGCGGCTTCCGGCGTATAAAGCCGCTCACGGAAGAGGCGCGTTATCTGCTCTATACAGCCTTCGTGCAGCCCCTTTGCCTTCATAACCTTAAAAAGGCAAGAAATATATAACGGGATGATAGGTATCACCGCGCTGGCGCGTGTTACAAGAGCCTTGTTTACCGAAACCCATGCGTGTTTCGCGCCGCGTTTTGCGCTACATTTTGCGCTATCGTCGGCAAATGTTGCGCTATCGCAGGCAAATTTTTTGTTTATCGCGCCGGCCGCCCGTTCCAAATCTTCTTTTGCCCGCCCTATTGTGCCGTTTTTATAGATTCCCCACGAAAGTTCGGGGCCTATATAAGTGTAAGCCACAGTACGGCAGACAGGAGAAAGCAACCCCGCGCCGTCCAGCGCGTCTATCCACAATTCCCAGTCCTCGCCGCCCATGACCTTGATGGTGGAAGCCGTCTCTTCCCCGCTTGCCGGTTCTACGCTTATATCGCTGAGTTTTCCGGTTGCCATGTCGAAAGTTTTCCCCGAATAAGGCTTGCCTGTGGGCTTTATCACGGATTTGTACATCACGCCGGTAACAGGGTCTGTCCTGACCGGGGACGCAAGCGAATAGACCACAAGATCAATCCGGGCGGGCAGTCCCGCGGCCTTTGCCGTTTCTTTAACCGCCTGAATCACGGCGGTTTTTGCCTCGGTGGAAAATGCGTCTATGTTCAGGGTTTTGGAATAAAGTCCGGCGGACTGTGCTTCGGAGTCGAAGCACAGGTTGTTGTACCAGCCCGGCGTGCCCGGCTTGGATGCGGACGCGGGTTTTTCAAACGAGACGCCCACGGTAGCCGCCCCATAGCCAAACGCCGCTGCGATACGGCTTGCAAGTCCGTAGCCTGTTGAACAGCCTATAACGAGGGCCACTCGTGGCGAGCCGTCCGGTTTTTTGCCGCTAAATTGTTTTTTTACATAGGCAATCTGATTCCGGACTGCCTTTGCGCAGCCTGCCGGATGGCTGTTGATGCAGATATTACTGCGTACCATTGGTTTAATTATCATGATTTCTCCTTAGTGTTTTACGAGTGTTTTGCGCCGTCATCCACCAGGCACATCCACTCGGCCTCCGCGGCAAGCTCGCCGCCGACATACAGTTTGCCGGCCTGCTTTATCATTTTTGAAGATATGCGCAGATTTTCTATCTCGCTTCTTGCCTCGTCTTCTGGGCGCACCTGACGGCGAAACTTAACTTTATCAACGGTTCCAAGGAAAAAAAGCGCCCCGTCCCCGATTATTCCCAGCTTTCTCAGGCCGGCGCCGCCGGATTGAGCCATTGTTTCTACCAAAATCACGCCCGGTACAACGGGATACTGTGGAAAATGCCCGGCAAAAAAGAATTCTTTGCTGCTAAAAATATGCCGCGCCGTGATTCGCGCCTCCGTTGCCTCGATAAGTTCGTCTACAAACAAAAAAGGGCTGCGATGCGGCAGCAATTTTTCAATTTCGTTATTCGTTTCCATGCGGTTTCCTCCGTTACGATTATAAGAGCATACCGGTATTCTGTTAAAAAAAAGCCTTAGTGTAAAGACACCCACGCCAAAGGAAAAAGGAAAAAGTAAAAAGGAAGAGGGAAGGACAATTAACAATGAACAATTAACAATGAGCCACCGCGGGGGGAAGGAAAAAGTAAAAAGGAAGAGGGAAAAAAATTAGCAATTAACGATGATTTAAGAGATTTATTTTCTATTTGGGCGCATTTTTGGCGCGGCAGCGCCAAAAACCGGGCTTTCCGCTGCAATTCCTCGTCCCGCCTGAGGCGGTACTGCGGGATTTCCACTGCAATCCCGTGCGCGGGGCTTCAACACAAGTAACAGTTAGCAATTAAGAAGGCGGCTTACGAACAGGCTGTCGAGTGAGGTTCCTTTTTACTTTTTATTTGTTTTACTTTTTACTTTTCAATCCGCCTTCAAACCTTGCAGGAAAACATATTTACCGCGCCCAATGGCAGTTCCAGACCATTGTTTTGCAAAAATGCTTCGTCAAACAATAGACCCGGAACAGCGGAATCCGCCGCGATTCTGCCTTTATGCAGGAATATGACGCGGTCCGCGGCGTCCAGCGCCATATCAAGATCATGCGTCGCGATAATCTTTGTGCGCGGTATCTTTTTTAACAGGCTTATCAGGTTTTTTCTTGCGCGAGGGTCCAGCGAGGCGGTAGGCTCGTCCAGCAATAGTATATCAGGCTTCATGATCAAAACCGAAGCAAGCGCGGCGCGCTGTCTCTCGCCGCCCGAAAGTTTATAGGGGGCCCGCTCCGCAAGACCGGCGGCTTCCAGCAATTCAAGTTCGTTTATAGCTAGAGATTTCGCCGTTTCGCAGTCCATCCCGTTTTTCATCACGCCGAAAGCTACGTCTTCCCAAACGCTGGGCATAAAAAGCTGATCCGCCGGCTCCTGAAAAACAATGCCGCTCGTATGCCTTTTTCCGTCAAACTTTTGCGGTTTGCCGTCTATGGTTATTGTCCCTGACGAAGGCTTTACACAGCCCGCGATAACTTGCAGCAATGTTGACTTGCCCGACCCGTTCGCGCCGGCGATACAGACACATTCTCCACACGGCACTGAAAAACTTATATCGTCCAGCGATACTATTGTATTATCATATACGCATGACACATTTTGTAAAATTAACTGTTCCATAAATTTATCAATCTATCAATCTATCAATTTATCAATTTATCAATTTACCGCTATAAATTTACCGGAAAATCCGGCAGTAAAATTATAAACAATGAAACAATAATACACAATGTTAAAAATACAGTGTCGCGTAATTTCCATTTGAAGACATACGTTACAGGAAGCGCTCCGTCAAAACCCCTTGCAATCATAGCTAAAGATACCCGGTGCGACCTGAACACGGCTTCCGCCATTGTCGCGGCGAATACCGCGGCAAAAGAACGCCATATATAAACGGATTTATTTTCGGGACTGCGCAGACGCATCGACACCAAGGCCGTGGAAAGCTGCCCGCTCATCAAAAAAATATAACGGTATGTCAATATAAAAAGCGATACAAGTTTTTCCGGTATTTTTAATTTTGTCATTGACGAAGCCAGCGCGCTTACGCTCATCGGAATTATAAAACTCATATATACAAGCGCGGCGGCATTGACTCGCAGCGTATAAAGAACGGCGCTCCTCAAGTCTAAGCCAAACAGCGTGGAAATCCAAACTGCCGCCATCAGCATATTTACAGGCAGCAGACGCCGCGCCGTTACGCCCAATTCACGCGACAGCAGGATTAGGCAAACAGATATTATGATTAAAAGCGCAATCAGACTTTCCGTGTACACCGCCGAAATCAACAGGAACGCCGCCGAAATAAAACGGCAGCGCCCGTCGATAGTTCTTAGAAAATCTTTTTTGTATTCAAGCCTGTCAAGATACATACTGGGGAAGCGTTTTTGACAAAAAGGCGACAATAAAGGCCGATATGACGCCTTCCACCGCAGCTAGCGGCAAGTTGGCGGCAAAGAGCAGCGCCGCCGCCGCCTTCAAATCCATGTCGGAAAAAAAGAGCGCCGTACATACAAGGACAGTACCAATAATAACCGCCGCAAAACCGGCGGCAAACGCGGGCAGCAAGCGGAGTTTTAGCCGGATGCGCGGCAATAGCAGGCGGTATACGCCGCTGCCCGCCAGCGCCGCCGTTCCCATTACCGTTGTATTCACGCCAAGCGAAAGCAGTCCGCCAAACTGAAACAAAAGCCCTTGCAGCAACAGCGCTATAAACAATGCAGGCACGGCGCTCCAGCCAAGCAGTATCCCCGCCAGACCAAGCAGCGTCAGGTGTATGCTGGACGGCCCAAGCGGTACATGGACAAGAGAAGCAAGAAACAATGCCGCCGAGACGAGGGCTGTTTCCGGCAATTTTTCCGCCGGCGTTTTTTTAAGCCCTACCGCCAGCCCGCCGGCCGCCAAGGCCCAGCCTGCCGCAAGCACCGGCGGGGACAGTATACCCTCACTTATGTGCATCGCCGCCTCCCGCGCCTTCGACCGCCGCCTTACGTTTGCCGCCACCGCGCGCGGCTATGATCCAGCCGCAAAAGATATTTGCCAGCAGACTGAGCCCCAGCACGATACTAAGCGCGAGAGGCGGACGGGAACTAGGCCCCGTGCCCGCCGCGCCGGCTGCCCCCGCGGCCTCGGCGTCCGCGCCGCCTTCCACGTTCACGCTAATGGTAATAGTCCCCTTGTGCCCCATGCCGTCTTCCGCCGTAAGCCGCCACTCGCCCGGCTCGAAGGGGATAAAGCTAAAATACCCGGCGCGGTCGGCGACGCTTTCCTGAACCGGCGCATCTGG
>JAISCO010000400.1 GCA_031265535.1 Spirochaetaceae bacterium
ACACGGTATACCGCGCCGGTATCGCGTTGTATATCGGCTGTATACTGAGACCCCACCCCGCGGTGGTATTGCCGGCAACGTCCTTCCAATTCACGTTTCTGCCGGTCTTTGCAAGCCCCTGTTCCAGGTCCCCGATAATTTTAAACCCGGCGCTGCCGGCTATAAGCGCGGTAAAAGATATGTCGACGGTTTCTTTAGCATAGTTAATATTACTCTGAGTCAGCGCGGGGTCGTAGATTAGCTCGAAAGGCGGATGTTCCTTAAAGAACGCTGCGGCGTCGTTCAGGGTCTTGGCCCATGTGCCGCGCCACTCCGTATTGGCCCGCTGTTCGGCCCGGTACCGCTCTATCTCGTTCCGCACGTTCTGCCCGATGTTATCGCTCCGCCCAAGACCGCCGCTCGTAACGCTCGCCGTAATGACGGCGTTGCGGCTGGACGCCTCCGCCAGACTGGGGTCGAATTTCGCCGCCTCGTAGTAGTAACTCATCGCCTCGACCACCGTGCCGTTCCGCTGGGCGACTATGCCTTTGGACAGCGCGGTTTCCGCCTGTACTGTGGAAGCGCTCGCCGCTCCCTGAAGTCCCGCCTTCCCCTCGGCGGTAAGATTTACCCCAAGCTGGGACAGCAGGTCCGCCGAGGCCTTATTGATGCCGCTCAAGTTTTCCAGTTCAGCCGCCGAAACAGCGCCGGTATAGGCGGCTTTTGACACGCCGGAGGCCGCCTCTGTTACTTTAAGCTGGAGGGAAAAGCTCGCGCCGGTCTTTTGCAGCACGCCGTTCAGGATGTACTGTACGTTGGTCACGGCGCCCAACTGGACAAAGTTGTTTTCCTCAGAGTAGTAGCCGCTCTCTCCCTCGGCTATCACCTTTTCCAGGTTCTGCCGGTCAAGCACTGTCATTGCCGAAAACTTGGTAAAATCCCCCACCAAAACGCCCTGCACCATAGTGGGCAGGTACGCCTCGTTTGCGGCAATACCCCGGCCGTCGGGAACCAGCACGGCGATGCTGAGATCGGACGCCCCGTTTCCGCTCCAGTACGGCGAAACCGGAGCCGCCGGTACTGCCGGCTCGGCGGCAGCCGGCGGCTCTTTGGTTGGAGCCGGAACCGGAGCCGCCGCTGTGGACTCAGCGGCGGGACGCGCTGTCTCAACCGGAGCGGGAGCGGGTTTTTCCTTGCGCCCTCCGGCATAGACTGGCAAAACAAGTGTCGTCAATAACACCGCTGATACAAAAACACGTAATTTCATAAATTTCTCCTTATGGCATCTTTTGTTTAACGAAAATTACTCGAACATTACGTTTGAAGCGGCGCTCAGCGCGCTTATCCAGTCGATGTCCGCCTCGTTCTGCGCCGTCCGTTCCTGCGAGCGCAGTTTCTGCCGGAACTCCGCATCGCTCATCTCGGTCTCCCGGTCCGCCGCCGCTTGTATTTCGCCGTAGACTTTCGCCACATTGGTCTGAACCTGCCGGTCCGGGATTTTGCCTATCACATCGTTCACATACTTCCGTGTCAGGGCGGTCCATGTTGACTGGGGCATCGCCCACACCACATAGTAGATATACTCGCGGTTTTTGATACGCGTGGAAGGGTCGTCCGTCTCCACCAACTGCCAGAAATCCGCCACCCGCTCCGTGCCGGTAATGTTGACCTTGGTCGCCGTGGCGATATCCTCTACGATGTCTATCTGGCCCTCATTGAGGGTCTGGCCGGCGGCTGTTACCACATACGCCTTGAGCTCGCCGGCCGTCTGGGCCGCAAAGAGCAGCCCCGCCTGTACCCGCGCCTCTTCGCGGTTCGGCCGTTGGGCGATGCTGTACTTGACGCGGCTGGTGGACGGAATGTTGTACTCCGATTTGACCGGCCCCGTATTCCCCTTGATCAGGGGCTTCAGCCAGAGGGGTACCGACTCTTCCCCCACGTTCCGGTTGGCCCAGTCGATAACGGTGGAGCGCGTGGTCCGGGTTTCCACATTGTTCACGCCCTGTTCCATGCGAATCTCCGCCGCCGTAAGCGCCGCATCCGCTTTCGGGGCGGAACCGCAGCCCGCCGCGAGCATTGCCGCCGATACTGAGGCGGCAATCAAAATCATCTTCTTTTTCATAATGAACTCCTTAAAATAATAATTAAAAGTTAGCAGTTAATAATTCCTGCTCACTCCTCATTCCTCACTGTCACTCATCATTCCTCACTCATCATTCCTCATTCCTCACTCATCATTCCTCATTCCTCACTCATCATTCCTCATTCCTCACTCATCATTCCTCATTCCTCATTCCTCCCGATAAGAGGCCTGTTTTCTGTTTAATTCAGCGGCAAACGCTTCACCCAGAGCCGCCGCCAGAGCGGTATATGCCCGGCGTCTTCCCACTTCGGGGTTTACCGCGCTCTGCCGGGGGGCTTTCGCGGTAAAAGAAAATACCGCCCCCGCGCCGCCGCTCACCGTTCCCGTCAGGGCGGGTGTGTAAAATGTACCGCTTTCCATTTTTTGCGCCCCCAGATCAACACGGATCAGGCACACGCAGGACGCCGCCTTACGAGCCTGTTCCACCGGAAAGCCTTGCGCCCCCAGCGCCGCCGTCATGGCGTTAGAGATGATACCGTCCAGATCGCCGGTACATTCGATAAAGATAGCCGCCGCCTGCCGGGCGCTGTATATCCGTTCCGGCATAGCAGAACGGACGGCGTCCGCTTCCGCAAACACGGCGCGGGCTTTAGCAGGGTTCAAAACCTGGGCGAATCCCCGCACCGCGTTGTACTCAGGTCCCTCCCCATAAGCGGCGGCGGCGCCGAAGCGCAGCGCCCGCAAAAAGGCGTCGTTTTCGGCTTCAGCAGCGCTGGACAGGGCCGACAGCGCGCCTTTGACCTTGACCGCCTCGGGTTCGTACAGTGTCCACGCTTCATCACGGTCGATAAAAGCGACAGTTTCCCACATTTTTGCGGCGGGATTAAACCATGGGTCTTCAGCGTAACGTACCGCCACAAGGCGGGTTTGGGAGCGCACCAGGGTGTTGGTCTCGGTTCGGGATTCGCCTGCGGTAACGCCGTTCTGTTCCGTCCATGACCGGTGGAGGGATTCTTCGGCGCCGACCTCGCTTTCAAAATAGAAGGATATTCCGTTCAGCGCCGCCAGTTCCGCCTCCCGCCGGACGCCGCCTTCCCCCCGCTGGGCAATATAGGCGGCGCGTGGATAGACGGCTTCCACATTCCGCACCCACGCGGGCGCCTCCGCGCTTTGAGGCGTCCCCGCACAGGCGCTAAGCGCCGTCAATCCCGCGCACAGCAAGAATGTTTTGAGCATTTTTTGAGGCAGTAAATATAATTTTTTGAGTGAAAAAAGAACGCTAAAACTTATGAAAAAAGGCTTTCTAATGGGGAAAAACCGGTAAAACGCCGGTTTTTCCGCGCTAATTTTCAGTGCATTATGAGGCGGGGGGGGGGGGGGATTGGGCGTCCGCAATAAACGCGGCGCACGCTTGGTTCTAGGATATTAATAGCTTTCATCGTTACATTATATACTTATTTTTGCTTATTTAGTCAACCCGCCAGCTGGCGCCCGCCATTCGCGCTTCCCCTTTTTATTTGAAACCGGCTCAACTGCTAATTGATAATTCTTAATTTCTCATTGCTAATTGTTACTTGCTCATTGCTCATTTTTACTTGTTCCTTATTTACCATAAATTTTCTAAAAGTAAAATTGCTGATGGCACATGGCAAATCCCCTAAAGCAGGCTATCGAACCGAAAGCCGCCCCGCCGCCAACGAGCGGCGGCAAGCTGCTAGCGCGGAGCGTATGTAAACCCATTGGCGGGCGCTGACGGGCGCGTATGCCAATTACCGTTGCCGTATCGAAGGCACGGAGTAGAGGCTGCTTCCGGGATGCCGGCGCGGAGCGAATGTGCCTCCATAGCAAATGGCAAATCGCCTAAAGCAGGCTATCGAACCGAAAACCGCCCCGCCGCCAACGAGCGGCGGCAAGACGCTAGCGCGGAGCGCATGAAAACCCGCTGGCGGGGGGTCGACAAGGGTGGATAAAATATGTATACTCAAAAAAAATAAAAATTAATTTTTACAGTAACTTTAAGGAGAATTTATGTCCGGCCATAGCAAATGGGCAAAGATTAAACGCGCAAAAGGGGCGGCTGACGCGCAGCGCGGCAACCTTTTTACAAAACTTATTAAAGAAATTTCAATAGCCGCGCGTATGGGGGGCGGCGACCCGGAAGGTAATCCCAGACTGCGTACCGTGATTATCAAGGCGCGCGGCGCGAATATGCCGAAAGATAATATTGACAGGGCTATCAAGAAAGGCACAGGAGAGCTTGAGGGTGTAAGCTACGAGGAACTTACCTACGAGGCGCGGCTTGGCGAGGCGGCAATACTTATTGAAGTGCTTACAGACAATCGTAACCGCGCCGCAGCCGATGTACGCAACATTTTAACACGCGCCGGCGCGGAACTTGCTAAAGCGGGCTCTGTTTCACGCTTGTTGACCCGCAAGGGAATCATCACATTGGATGGAGAAAAGTATACGGAAGACGAGGTGATGGATGCGGCGCTCAACGGCGGGGCGGAAGATGTTGCCTTGAATGACGGTGTAATAGAGGTTAGTACCGCGCCCGAAGATTTTGAGCCTGTGGCAAAGGCGCTTGAAGAAGCTAACTTTGAAACCACCGGCGCGGAAATCAGCATGGTTCCTGAAGCGCCTGTCATTCTTGATACCGCTACTACCGGCAAGGTACTGCGCCTGATTGACAAGTTGGAAGAAAACGATGATGTTCAGAACGTCTATTCCAACATCGAAGTGCCTGACGATTATGAAGACTAGCTGTGAGTGTGCCGCTGCGCATAATCGGTGTTGACCCCGGCCTTGCGTCCTCCGGCTGGGGCGTACTTGAGTATGCCGGACAGCGGACACGTTATTTAGCGCATGGCTGCATAGAAACTCTGGCCTCGCAAAATCACGCTGAACGGCTGCTCGTAATTTATAATGAGATACACGCCGCGCTTGATGTGTGGCGCCCCGATGAAGCCGCCGTTGAGGTCTTGTTCTTTGCCCGTAACGCGACAAGCGCGATCCCGGTCGCGGAATCGCGGGGAGTGCTATGTATGGCGCTTGCGCAAGCAGGCTTGCCTGTGCGTGAGTTTACGCCTAACGAAATAAAAAAAGCCGTAAGCGGCGTTTCTACCGCGGATAAGCGGCAGGTACAGGAGATGGTACGCATGATACTTGGGCTTGACGAAGCTCCGCGGCCTGACCACGCCGCCGACGCGCTTGCCGCCGCAATATGCGCCGCTAATTCAAGGATAATGTTGTGAATCAAGACGCGGTAAAGAATATACTTCTTTCGATAGAAGACGCCCCGCTTGACTTTTCGCTTATTTTTTCCGGCAAGAAGAGCCGCAAAGTAAACGGCCTTTACAAGCCGGACGGGCGGGAAATCATCATACATAACAAGAATTTTCAGGATGCAGACGGAAAGCAAAACGAAAATTTGCTTATCTACACGGCGATTCACGAGTATGCCCACCATCTTCATGCCTGTAAGCATGAAGGAAAACTGCCCACACGCGCACATACACGGGAATTTTGGGCGATTTTTCATACTCTGCTGGGTAAAGCGGAGGAATTGGGGCTGTATAAGACTAATTTTGCCGCTTCGCCCGCCCTGATTGAGCTGACTTCCCGCATCAAAGATGACTTTCTTACTGAAAACGGCAGAATTTTGAAGGAATTGGGGCACTGTCTAATCAAAGCGCAGGAACTTTGCGCCGGAATTGGAATGCGTTTTGAGGACTACATCGACAGAATTCTGTGTATTCCCCGTGTTTCCGCGAAAATGGCGGTTAAAATCTTTCAATATGATATAAAGCCGGAAATAGGCCCCGACAATATGCGTTTTGTGGCCGGTATAGCCGGAGAAGATGCGCGGAACGAAGTACAGAAGGCTTTTCTTGCGGGAAAGAGTCCCGATACGGTCATTACATCTTATAAAAGCGGCCGGCCTCCGCCTGAAGAAGATCCGCGCCAGCGGCTTGAAAAAGAAAAGCTGCGTATTGAACGCACAATAGGTATGCTAACAAAGCGCCTGGGCGAACTTGAGCATGAATTGGACGAATTATAACAGCCGGTAATGCATTTATTCGCAAAGTCTGGTTTAATACCCCGCCGCAAATTTGTTTGCCGCAAATTTGCGCCCTCTGCGGCGGCTCAAATAAGGCAACGCCTACAAAGATTTGGTATTAAACCAGACGGTATTATAAATTTCCTTACAGAACGAGCCTCCGCTCAAATCAATACAACGCTTAGGATACCGCACCGAACCACAGGTTCGCGCTTGCCCTGCGGAGGCTCATGCGGACTCGGTGCGGGTGAGCTTGTACGCTATCGAATCTACAAGCGCAAGACAGCTTGCTGCTATGACATCGGCGGAAACGCCTACTGTTGTCCATGATGACATGCCGTCCGTTGACTCTATCAGGACGCGCACTTTAGCGGCGGTGGCGTCTTTACCGTCTATTACGCGCACTTTGTAATCCGTCAAACGCATTTTTGCCAGCTCCGGATAAAAACCCAGCAGGCTGCGGCGCAAGGCTCTGTCCAATGCGTTTACCGGCCCGTCTCCTTCCGCGGCGGCCATCTCGTACTGCCCGTTTACCAAAACTTTTACCCACGCGTGGCAGCACTCCAAGAGTTTTCCTGCCGGATATTCGCTTTGTACCCTAAACGCGATAACGTCAAAGAAATTTTTGTACAAGCCTAATTCTTTATACACAAGGATTTCAAAACTTGCGTCTGCCCCGTCAAACGCCCAGCCTTCCGATTCCAGCGCTTTAAGGCGGCGCGAAAGCGCGTCTACCGCGGGATGATTTTTATCGATATCCGCGCTGAATTCCCGTACCCGCTCGGCTATCGCCGCCCTGCCACCCTGTTCGCTCATCAAAAAATGCCGTCCGTTGCCGACACAAGACGGGTCTATATGTTCAAAAGAGGCGCGTATTTTTAAAATCGCGTCCGCGTGCATTCCCGCTTTGTGTGAAAAAGCGTGTGTTCCAATGTAGGGTATGTCATCGCTCAACACGCGGTTCGCTATTTCGGCTATTCTCCGGCTTATCTCGGTAAGACGCGCAAGGCTCCCGTCCGGCAGGCAGCGGAGTCCCATCTTTAACTCAAGGCTGGGTATCAATGCCGCAAGACACGTATTCCCACAGCGTTCCCCAAAACCAAGTAGTGTGCCTTGTACTTGAGCGCAGCCTGCCTCTACCGCCGCGATTGAACACGCAATCGCGAGCCCGGAATCGTTGTGGGCGTGGATGCCTAAAACCGGCGGCGCGTCATGCTGCCGAATCAGACCTACAGCTTTGAATGTTCCGCCGCTTACCGCGCCCGGAAAACTGCCGCCGTTGGTGTCGCAAAGTATTATTCGCGCCGCGCCGGACGCAGCCGCCGTACTTATACTTTTTAACGCATATTCGTTATTCAGCGCGAGGCCGTCAAAAAAATGTTCGGCGTCAAAAAAAACTGTCCGCCCCTCGCTTCGCAAAAAATCAATGGTTTCGGCTATCATGTCCAGATTTTCATCAAGGCTTGTCTGCAAAACTTCCGTTACGTGCAACGCGGACGCTTTACCAAAAATGACGACGGTTTCTGTGTCCGCCGATAAAAGTTTCGCAAGCTGAGCGTCTTCTCTCGCCTGAGTCCCTTTCTTTCGCGTGGAACCAAAAGCGCACAGCCGCGCGTTATTCAGGCGCAATTTTTTTGCCAGCTTAAAAAAATCTGCGTCTTTTGGATTGCTGCCCGGATTCCCCGCTTCTATCCACGCAATTCCCAATTCATCCAGCGCCTCCGTTACCGCAAGTTTATCGCGCGCCGAAAAACTTATCCCTTCGCCCTGCGCTCCGTCTCTCAATGTGGTATCGAATATCTCTATTTGTGTTTTGTTCATGACATCCCCACTGCTAAGTAAAAAGTAAAAGGTAAGAAGTAAGAAGTAAAAGGTAAGAGGTAAGAAGTAAGAGGTAAGAATTCCTTCCTAACTTTTTCCTTCTTCCTTTTTCCTTGATTCCCCTCTTCCTTTTTACTTGATTTCCCCCTTTTTTTAACCTGTGAAAGAGCTGTTGTGTATACGAAGCCAGTCGTTAAGACGCTGCTTTAATGGCAATACATTTGACATACGGCAGGCGTCATGTAAATAGGGAATTATGACACGCTCTTTGATTTCCATCCAGTTTTTTGGCAGAATATTCGGCGCGGTGAGCATACCGGCAGGCGGCGTGTGTCCTAAAAGAGCGGAATAATACAACGGAAAGATAGTTTCATTGACCGTATGCATTGCCGAAAATCCATTGGCAATGCCAAAAATAGTGTCGGAAATATAATTTTCCTTGCTTTTTTGAAGCAAGAGCATCTGTGTGTCTTCGTTAAAAAACCAAACGGTAAACGCGCGCGCCGCGTTTTGCGCCTTCCCTCTTTTATAAAGTCCATAGTATACGGCGTCTTCTGAAACTGGAATGGAACCTTCGCCGGACAGAATACGGAAATCTAACAATGCCTGTGTTTCGCTTGGCATAGTAAAAAAATCCGAACTTTTTGTATAAGCCAATAGTATGCGGGAATTAATTACAAGTTTTGGCAGCGGGTCAAAAAAATATTTAAAAAAGAAGTCATCTTCCGCCTTAAATCCACCGTTAGCCTCATCTACCCATTCGCGTATATAAAAAACAGCTTCATCCAGAGCGTCCCCGTCCCAATCTAAAGGATCGCCCTCTTTGAAAGCGGCGTTAAAAATTACCGCTATTTCAAAAAGAAAATCATTGTTCCATAACGGCGAAAATCCTATCCGTGAAAATACATTATTTTTTTCTTCGTTAAAATTTTTTCCAAGAGTTTTTATTTCTTCCAAATCTATTGTAAATAAATCCGATACTAACTTGTCATTGTCTCCCGAAAAAATAATAACCGGCAGGTTGAATGAAACCGGCAAAAGATATTGTTTTTTATTGAATTCGCCTAACGCAAGCAGCGACGGATAAAACTTTTTTGCCAGCTCCGCGTCTTTTCTAAAAAGGAAATCTAAACTTTGCCAATATTTAAGCGTCACGGCGCTTTTTAACCAGCTTCCGGCAATTATGTCCGGAACTTTTTCCGCGTTGTAAAAATCATCCGCAATATTATTTTGATATATTACTTCAATCTTATATTTATTTTGATTTATATTAAATTGTTCCGCATAAAACGCAAACTCCGGTCTATCTGTTAAAAGAACAGCTGCCCCTCTGTCGAATTCCGAGCAGGCGGACAGCAATAAAAAAAATGCCGCCGCTAAAACATATTTCATTTTTAACCCTCGCCAAGGTAGGCTTTGCGTACACGCCCGTCGTTAAGCAGCGCTTTGCCTGTATCCCGCATAGTCAGCGTACCTGTTTCCAATACATAGGCATAATCGGCAATCTCAAGGGCGGCGCGCGCATTTTGTTCAACCAGTAAAACAGTAGTTCCATTTTTATTTATTTCAAGGATAATATCAAAAATCATTTTTGAAACAAGCGGCGCAAGTCCAAGAGACGGCTCATCCAGCATAAGAAGACGCGGGCTTGCCATCAATCCGCGCCCCACCGCCAGCATCTGTTGTTCGCCGCCCGATAAGGTGCCGGCATTCTGACGAATACGCTCTTTAAGACGGGGAAACAATTCAAAACAGCGCTCTCTATCCCGTTTGATTCCGGCTTTGTCTTTGCGAAAATAAGCGCCCAGACTCAAGTTTTCATCAATAGTCAAATTTGGAAAAACATGACGTCCTTCCGGCACAAGAACCAAGCCCGATGCGACAATATCCTTCGTATCACAGCCTGTTATATCTTTATCATTCCATATAATTGTGCCGGAACTTTTTACCAAACCGATAATGCTGTTAAGCATGGTACTCTTGCCGGCGCCGTTAGCGCCTATAAGCGTTATAATTTTTCCGTCGGCAACATCAATATCAACGCCGCGCAGCGCGTGAATACCACCATAATATACCGATAAATCTTTCGTGCTTAGCACTTGCCGCCTCTAATTCTCCACACCTAAATATGCGTCAATCACTTTTTTATTTTTTTGTATCTCTTGCGGTGTTCCATCCGCAATTGTAATACCATATTCAAGGACATAAAGACGCTCGCAAATTCCCATCACAACCTGCATGTGGTGTTCTATCAACAGAACAGCCACGTTGTATTTTTCGCGTATATTCAAAATAAAATCCATTAAATCGCGGGATTCTTGAGGATTCATACCGGCGGCAGGTTCGTCAAGCAAAAGCAGTTTAGGCTTTGTCGCAAGCGCGCGCGCTATTTCAAGCCTTCGCTGCTTGCCGTACGGCAGTGATACGGCGTTGTCATTCGCGTTATCAAGGAGCCCGATTGAATCTAAAAGAGAGAGCGACATTTCGCGCGATTTTTTTTCGCCCGCCAAATACCACGGCAGATGAAGAACCGCGCTAATCAGCGATGAGTGGTCACGCAAATTTGCCGCCACCATAATATTTTCCAAAACAGTCATCTCGCTGAACAACCGTATATTCTGAAAAGTACGGGCAAGGCCCGCTTCCGTTATCTTATGCGTGGCTTTGCCTGAAATTTTTTTGCCGTTAAAAAAAACACTTCCTTTTGTAGGGGTATAAACGCCGGTTATAATATTGAATATGGTGGTTTTTCCCGCGCCGTTAGGTCCAATTAATCCCACTATTTCGTTATCGCCGACTGTTATAGAAAAATTGTCAACCGCGGTTAGTCCGCCGAACTGCATTGTAACATTTTTTGAAAGAAGCATGGTTTTAACTCCTTCCTTTTTTTACAAACTGTTGTTTTATGTTAAGCAGCGCATCCCATGAAAATTCTTTTTTACCCATAAGCCCCTGCTGACGGTATATCACAACAATTAACAACAGTATACTGAACACAACCATGCGCAGGCCGGGCAGTCCTTCTGTCTGGAATATGACAAAGTTTAGCGGGCCGTCAAGAAAGCGCAGCGCCTCCATAGCTATAGTTACAGCGATTGCCGCTATACAGGAACCGGTTATGCTGCCATTTCCGCCTAACACAACAATCAGAATGATGTTATATGTCAAATTGAATGTAAACATTTTCGGATCTATTGTATTCATAAAATGTCCAAGGAGCGCGCCGCCTATACCGGCAATAAAACTGGATATAGTAAAACTGATTATTTTCATTTTAGAAACATTTACGCCCATTGCCTGCGCCGCTATTTCATTATCGCGTATCGCCATGAATTTTCGCCCGTAAACAGAATGTATCAACGCCGTCATAAAAAAAATTATTAGTATGACAAGCGCCCATATCATATATGTTGTTGAATATTTTGGCAGTCCTTTTAGGCCAAGCGCTCCGTTAGTTATATTTTGGAGATTCGTGATTATGACGCGAATAATTTCTGAAAAACCAAGCGTGGCGATAGCAAGATAATCATCACGCAGCCGCAGTACCGGTACGCCAATCAAAAAACCGGCTAACGCCGCTGCCGAACCGGCAAAAATTAACGCGGGGATGAAAGGCATCTCTATATTGGCAAGAAACGGCGCGATAGGTTTTAAAAAGAAATTCATGGCTTTCTGCGAGGGCGGCATAGTTAAAAGAGCGCTGACATACGCGCCTATGGCCATGAAACCGGAATGGCCAAGCGAAAAAAGTCCGGTAAATCCGTTTAATAAATTGAGTGAAAGTGCAAGAATAATGTAGATGCCGCTCAAATTAAATATGCGCAGTATCAAAGGACTAAAAACGGTATCGGCCGCCGCGACAAACGCCAAAAAAATTATGATTGCTGTAATGGTCAATTTATATGCCGTTTTTTTGTCCATATTTATTCCCGCATTGTTCATTTTTACGCGCGCTTTATACTTTTTCAATTTGATTTTTGCCCAAAAGTCCGGACGGTTTAACCATCAGCACGATGATCAACATGATAAAAGCAAACGCGTCACGGTAACCGGTCAGTGTCGGAAGAAAAGCTATCGTCATAATCTCGATAAAACCGAGTAATAGTCCGCCAAGTACCGCTCCCGATATGTTGCCTATGCCCCCGATAACGGCGGCTATAAAACATTTTAGGCCGGGCATCATGCCCATCGTTGGGTTTAACTGCGGATACTTGCTGGCCCACATTACACCGCCTATAGCCGCAAGTACGGAGCCTGTTCCAAATGTAAACGAGACTATCTTGTTTACATCTATCGCCATCAGCCGGGCGGCGGCTATGTCCGTTGACAGCGCGCGCATGGCCATTCCTGTTTTTGTTTTATGAACAATGAGCGACAGCGCCGCAAGAAGGAAGAGCGTCAACACCGGTATTACAAGACTGACCGCCGAAACACTGACCGGGCCTAGCCGTACTGAATGGTCAAATATATTAGGGATTGGGAAACCTTTTGGCCGTCCGCCAAAAATAACGGTGGCAAGGTTTTCCATCAAAAATGATGCGCCGATAGCGCTTATCATTATAGAAATTTTAGGGGATGAGCGCAGCGGGCGGTATGCGGCGCGTTCAAGGGCTATACCAAAAATTCCGGTAAGTCCGAACGCGACAACAAAACCGGCCCACCACGGCATCAAAAAAATCGTCATGCAGTAGAAGGCAATGTAAGCGCCCAGCATAAACACATCGCCATGGGCAAAGTTAATAAGCCGCAGTATGCCGTATACCATGGTATACCCAATGGCGATGAGCGCATAAAGACTTCCTAAAGAAAGCGCGTTTGAAATATTCTGTAAAAGTAGGTTAAGCGTCATCCTTATGGGGCGACAATGGTTTTAAATACGAACTTGCCGTCCTTAACCTCTTTTATAAACGCCGGTTTTGTGGCGTCCCCATTTTCATCAAGAATGATGATGCCTGTTACGCCTTCGAATCCATCTGTCGTCGCAATCGCGTCCCGTATGGCGGCAGGATCGGTAGAACCGGCGCGTTGTATAGCGTCAAGCGCGAAAATATAGCCGTCAAAACCAAGCGCGGTTACAGCCGCCGGCTGTTTTTTATAGTCATTGGCATATTCCGCAAGGAATGTTTCGGCAATGCCGTTAGCCGCAACGCTCGAATCATAGAATGAGGAGAATACCGCGTTTTCTACATGACTCCCGCCGACATCCAAAAATTCATTCGTTTCCCATGTATCCCCGCCTATGAACGATGTAGTTATGCCAAGATTGCGCGCCTGCTGAATGACCAGCGCCGACTCGGTAAAGTTGCCCGGAGCGAATATTACATCGGGGTTAAGCGACTTAACCTGTGTAAGCTGGGCGGAAAAATCTTGATCACCCGTATTGTAATCTATGGTGGTTAGGATAGCGCCCGGATTGCCTGTTAATTCGGTAAATTTGTCGGCAAAGTATTGGGCAAGCCCTACGGAATAATCGTTGGAAATTTCCCGTACAATGGCGGCTGTTTTAGCGCCGATATCATTGTACGCATAGTTAGCCATCACTGTCCCTTGAAACGGGTCTATGAAGCATACGCGGAAATACCAGTCATTCCCTGCCGTAACAAGCGGGTTCGTGCATGAAAGCCCTATTGCCGGAATCTTTTCGTCTTTAGCGATTTCGCCGCCGGCTATCGCAAGGGAAGATCCCCATGAACCGAGTATAAGCGATACCTTATTATTTGTGATAAGGCGCTGTACGGCGTTGGCCGCCTCGACTTTATCCGATTTGTTGTCGGCAATAACAAGCTCAACATTGTACACTTTATCGTCTACCGTAACGGTGGGATAAAGTTTGTTGGCAAGTCTGATGCCTTCCAACTCAATGGCGCCGCCGGCGGCGTTAGCGCCGGTCAACGGTTCAAACACGCCTATCCTTATCGTGTCCTGCTGTTCTTTCTTTGAACACCCCACGGCAAGCAGCGCCGCCGCCACTACTGTTGAAACCAAAATCTTGTAAAAAACTTTCATACTTCTGCCTCTTTTTAAAACTTTGCTGTTTTAGGGTTTTCGCCCTTTAAATTTATCCATAAACTATGGTTATCCTATTTTCATATACATCTAGAAATTTTGCAAGCCACCCACCAGTGGGTTCTCATGCGCTCCGCGCTAGCATACCGGAAGCAGGCGTTACTCCGTGCCTCCGGGTCCGCGAATAGCGATTGGCATATGCGACTGCCCGCATTGCTAATTCCTCCTTTTTACTTTTTACCTTTTCCTTATTTATTGTGCGGGTTTACACGCGCTCCGCGCCGGCATACCGGAAGCGGGCTTTACTCCGTGCCTTCGATAAGGCATATGCGGTTGAGGTCGGGACGCGTTCCGGCGCATAAGACGGCTGTTTACACGCCCGGCTTACGCAGATTACATAGGCGGCAGCAGGTAGCACACAACGACGGTTTTCGTGTAACATGAACCCATGCCCAAACAGCAAAACGATGCGGATATATTCGACCGTTCCTTCAAGAAGATAATCGGGGGGCTTTCGTCCAAGGCGCTGATACGCTTCATCAACGGGCTTTTTGGCAGCAAGCATACGCCGGACAGCGAGGTAAAGCGCCTGAACACGGAACAAATTGATGAAAACCTTAAAAAACGCCTGTGCGATGAAATTGTCTCCGTGGCGGGACAGAAATACGTAATTGAGGAACAGACCACAAGCGACGCGAACATGGCGATACGGATATTCGAGTACGGATACGCGGAAGCCTTGAACGACAGGAAAACTAAAGACGGCGTGATACTATTGTCGTTCCCGCGCATGATTGTGATATACTTGGAGGCGGGCCGCGTTACGCCGGACATTTTGACGGTACGGATGAAGTTCCCGGACGGCTCTGAGCATGACTTTAAGGTAAAGACGTTGAAGTTGCTTGACCACAGCGTTGAGGAACTGACGAAACACGGGCTTGCCGCGTTGCTGCCGTTCTACATAATCCGCCTGCGTAAGGCCGGGAGCGATGCGGAGTTTAAGGAACTGGCGCTAAAGTTAAAGGACGCGATAGAACAGAGCGCCGTAGAAGGGCAGTTTAACGATGAGGACATAGTAACGCTGCTTGAAAGGCTGTCCCATCTTGCCGA
>JAISCO010000426.1 GCA_031265535.1 Spirochaetaceae bacterium
CGATAAGAATGTTCATGCCGCCGCTTATCTCAAAGCCGCGCCTAAGCGTCATCTTGCCGGAATCATCACGCTCCGTAAAAAAAGCCGGAAGCCCCAACTGCCGCCCCAACTCGTAAGCGACAATTATGCCGCCCATAGCAGGCCCCACAACCGCGTCAAGCTTAAAATCCCCGCGGTGGACGGCTTCGCGTATCGCCGTAGCGGCAGGCGCTAAGGTCTCAGCCGCCTTGTCCGGGTATTGCAGCAGGCGGGCGCATTGAAAGTAGCGCTCGGAATGTCTGCCTGACGACAGCAAAAAATGTCCTTCCAAAAACGCGCCGCACTCTTTTAATAAAGCGACAGTATCCATATCCTCTCCCTAAATCTCCGGTAATTTTAAAGTTTCCCGCTCTAAAAGCGCCGTCCACGGGGCTTCATTGAGCGAGGCTCATAGCCGCCGGCTGCCGCAGATTGAGACAGCCTAAAGCCGGAATGTGGTTTTTACGCATATAATCCTCAATGCCGGCGATAATCTGATTCATTGTATGCGGATTAGCAAAAGTCGCGGAGCCAACCTGCACGGCGGCGGCTCCCGCCATCAAAAATTCTATCGCGTCATCAGCGTAAGCAATCCCGCCCAAACCAATGATAGGCACGTTCACTCTTTCATACAACTCCCATACCATGCGAAGCGCCAGCGGGCGTATAGCCGGACCGGAAAGTCCAGCCGTAATATTATCAAAGACTACCCGCCGCTTCTGAATATCAATCGCCATACCCTTGAACGTATTGACAAGCGAAAGCGCGTCCGCGCCGTGCTTGACGCATGAGAGCGCGACAGCGGCAATATCGGGCGCGGCGGGAGAGAGTTTTACAATCAGCGGCTTTTTGCAGGCAGCCCTTACAGGCGCGACAACGGAAGCCGCCGCCGCCGCGTCTAAACCAAAACTGATCCCGCCATGTTTAACATTGGGGCAAGAAATATTTAACTCGACCATATCGACGGACGAGGCGGAAAGCAGTTCGGCCCCCTCTCGGTACTCATCAACGCTTGAGCCTGACAGATTCGCTATGACGACAGGGCCGAGCGCGCGAAGACGCGGTAGTTCTTTATCTATGAAGGCTTTTATACCGGGGTTTTCAAGACCAATCGAATTGAGAAGTCCCGACGGCGTTTCCCAAAGCCGCTCGCCGCTGTTCCCGCACCGCGCCGTAAATGTAAGCCCCTTGGTGCAAATCCCTCCCAACGCGGCAATGTCGAGCAGTCCCTCGTACTCCCGCCCGTAACCAAAAGTCCCAGAGGCGGCGATTACCGGGTTGCGAAAATGGACGCCGGCAATATTGAGTGAAGTATCAATCTGAAAATCGCTTGTCTCATTCGGCGGCGGCATCAAAAAACACTCCCTCGGCGTCAAAAACCGGCCCGTCCGTACAGCAATGTTTGACGCCGCCTCCGCGTACAGGCAGCGAACAGCCGAGACAAGCTCCGGTTCCGCAAGCCATGCGCGTCTCAAGGCTCACGAAGCAGGGAACACCCGCCATCCGGCAACGGATGGCGAGGCTGCGCAGCATCGGCGCCGGCCCGCAGGAAAAAACCGCCGCGTATTTCTCTGCGTCAAGAAAATCCGTAACAAGTCCCTGTTTGATAAGCCTTCCGTTTGAATCGGACAGTCCGCTTTTATCCTCGCTTACGAGAACAGCTTGGGGCAGACCGCTTTCAAACGCGGAAAGTAGTTTTTCTCCGTCTACCCCACAACGAAAACCGGCAAAAAAGTCAAAATTACTAAAATTATCCCTAAAAAGTTCGGCACAGAAGGCTGCAAGCGGGGCAAGACCAATACCGCCCGAAAGCAGCGCCAGCGGCTTGTCCGCGTTGGCCGGAACAAAATCAGACCAAGCGTTACCCAGCGGTCCTGTCAGAAGTGCTTCCTCACCGGCATACATTGACGCCAACTCTGTAGTACCTTTGCCCCGCACGGAGGCAATAAAGCAAACAGAGTTATTGCCGCAGCCCGCGGCGCCCAGCGGACGCGCCAAAAACATGGAACTTCTGACCGGTTTAACAAGAAAAAACTGACCGGCCCGCGGCGGCGGCCCGCGCCACTCAAAATCAAGCCGCGTAATTCCGGCGGCTATTTCACGTTTTGCGCTCAATCTGGAAATAAGGCTTTCTTTTTTGGCGTTCATTCCGCAACAGATTAACCCTTTCTCCCGAAATTTTCAACCATTTGCCATGGAGGCACATGCGCTCCGCGCCCGCCAGCGGGTTTTCATGCGCTCCGCGCCGGCATACCCAAAGCGCCCGCCAGCGGGTTTCCATACGCTCCGCGCCCACCAGTGGGTTTTCATGCGCTCCGCGCCGGCATACCCAAAGCGGGCTTTACTCCGTGCCTTTGAGACGAAAACGGCGCTTGGCATACGCGCCCGCCCTCATTGCTCATTGTTAATTGTTAATTGCTCATTCCTCATTCCTCATTTTTCCCTGTTACTTTTTCCCTTTTCCCTGTTACCTTTTCCCTTTTCCCTTTTCCTTTTTACCATAAATTTTCTAAAAGTAAAATTGTTGCAAGTAGCGTATCTTACCTTCCGCATAAAACATGATAGAATAGATTATCCGGTACGGGTTTTCCCGTACCCCCAAAAAGTATCATTTATTTAAGGAGATTTAAGGATAATCGTATGAATTTACAAAAGCCAAATAGTAATGACGCTACACGCTCGTCAAACCGTTCAAGCAGTGTTGTGCCAAGCAGCGGTTTGTGTTCCCGCTGTATAGACGGATGCAAAGGAAACTGCGAAATTTTTAAGGCGGCCTACCGGGGCAGGGAACTCATCTACCCCGGCCCGTTCGGCGACGTTACAGCAGGCGGGGACAAAAATTATCCTGTGGACTATTCCCACCTGAACATCCAGGGCTACGCACAGGGGGCTGAAGGCTTACCCGAAAATCTGCCCACGAATCCTGACAACGCCCGGTTCCCGCTGGTCAACACGGAGACCTCATACGGCTGGGACAAAAAAGTTACGATGACGGTTCCATTTTTCACCGGCGCGCTGGGCTCCACGGAGATAGCCCGGAAAAATTGGGAACACTTCGCCGTAGGGGCCGCTCTTTCCGGGGTAACCATCGTCTGCGGGGAAAATGTCTGCGGGATTGATCCCGCTCTGGAACTCAACGCCAACAAGAAAGTTGTCAATGCACCGGACATGGACAGGCGTATTGAGGCGTATAAAAAGTACCATTCGGGTTACGGTGAAATCCTCATTCAGATGAATGTGGAAGATACCAATATGGGTGTGGCGGAATACATCATTGACAAGCATAAAATAGAAACCATCGAACTCAAATGGGGACAGGGCGCCAAGTGTATCGGCGGGGAGATCAAAGTAGACAGCCTTGAACGGGCGCGGGAACTCCAGCGCCGGGGATACATCGTTACACCGGATCCTTCGGACACTGTAAACCAGGCGTCTTATGCGGACGGGGCCGTCAAGGAATTTGAGCGGCACAGCCGTTTGGGATTTGTAACCCGTGAAAGTTTTATGAAAGAGGTAGAACGTCTGCGCGGGCTGGGCTTCAAGCGTATCACGCTGAAAACCGGCGCGTACAGCCTTAAAGAACTGGCTATGGCTATCCGGTATTCTTCGGACGCAAAGATAGACCTCCTCACCATAGACGGCGCTTCGGGAGGAACCGGGATGAGCCCCTGGCGCATGATGGAAGAATGGGGCATACCTTCCCTTTATCTGCACAGCGCCGCATGGGAGTATGCGTCTATTCTCGCGGCCCAGGGCAGGCGTGTGCCGGATATGGCCTTTGCGGGCGGCTTCAGCGCGGAGGATCATATATTCAAAGCTCTGGCTTTGGGAGCGCCTTATGTTAAGGCGGTCTGCATGGGCCGGGCTCTGATGATACCAGGTATGGTGGGCAAGAACATCGCTCAATGGCTCGCCGCGGGGAAGCTCCCCAAAAACGTGGCTGAATACGGTTCGTCGGTGGAAGAAATATTCGTCAATTACGAGCGGGTTAAGAGCATCGTGGGCGGGAGCGAAATCAAGAAGATCCCGCTGGGCGCCATCGGCATCTACAGTTATGCCGACAAGCTAAAAGTGGGCTTGCAGCAGATCATGGCCGGCGCGCGGCGTTTCAACTTGTCTGTCATAGGCCGGAAGGACCTGATGTCCCTGACCGAAGAATGCGCCAGGGTAACGGGCATCCCCTACCTGATGGATTGTTACCGGGAAGAAGCGCTGAAAATTTTAAAAGAGTAACCCAAAGAGGTAAAAAGGAAAAAGGAAAAAGGACAGCAGTTTTACTTTTACAATTTTATTACAAACCGTACCCGGCAGCAAGTCAAAATTTGCTTTATATAAATAGAAAAACCGCCCCCGGTCCCACAGGCAGGCAGCAATTCCACGTAAAAAACAGCCAACCGTAACGGCTCCACAAAAAATTGGGCGCTGTAGCCTTATCGTATGCGGGTTTGATATACCGCGCCACGGCCAGTCGCCTTATCGTAAAACGCGCTCAATGTTTCGCGCACCTTTTCGGGCCGGGGTGGCA
>JAISCO010000037.1 GCA_031265535.1 Spirochaetaceae bacterium
AAACCTACGGTTTGACGAGCCGCCTTACTGGCAGCATCCCCAGCGTAGACCTATTCTTGACCTACGATTCGGAGAATGATTATACAGTACCGTGTGGAAGGATTTACCGCAAAGTCAAAAAAGTCAAATAAGTATAAGGAAGGAACGGTATCCCCGGAACAGGCAAGGATAGCTAAAACGGTATTGGATGCCGCTTTTGAGGTGCATTCTTACCTGGGACCGGGCTTACTGGAAAGCGCCTGCCAGACTTGTCTGCTGGGCGAATTAAAAGAACGAGGCGTTTTTGCCGAAAGTGAAAAGCCGCTGCCGGTTATATACAAAGGGATACTGGTTGATTCGCAAAGTCTGGTTTAATACCCCGCCGCAAATTTGCGCGCTTGCCTTGTTTGCGCCTCTGCGGCGGGGAGGCTCATTTAATTTTAATGTACGGTCATTCAAAGACGGTATACGCCGAATAGTTTTTAATGACAAAAACTTTTTCGGCTTCTTCGACTTCGTGCTTAAACAATTCTGCGGCTCAAGTGTAGAACGTAGACAGGGCGTGTAAATAGTCCTGACTTGTGCCGTTTTTTGACCCCGCATTAAAAAAATCTTCCTACCCCCCATTTTCTCAACCTTCATTTCGTATTCTATATAGAGGCCGTTATTTAGGCCGCTGCAATTTTTTATCAGGAGGTATGTTTTATGAAACATACGAAAAAAATTATCTTGGCAGTCATTATCGCTTTTGTCTGCGTGGGAGCTGTATCCGCCAAAAATCACAAGGATGACCGGCGGCGCGTCCCCACGGTCGGAACAGCCGTTACCGTTACCGGAACGCTTCAGCTTATCAACGGAGAAATCGCTGTTGTACAAAGCGGAAATACCTATTATGTAGGACAGCTTCACCATCTCATCGGCTTCGTTACCGGACTGCAAGAAGGAGCGACGGTAACGCTCAAGGGAACCGCCTACCAGATACCCCTGGCCACAAATTTTTATAAACTGTCACTGTCGGAAATGACCATCAGCGGCAGAACCTACACCGGCCTTGACCAACGGTAATCGCGCATACGAAGGCAACAGGGCACCCGGCGGCGCATAACAATTTGACGCCGCCGGCCCAATCTGTTACCATGACGAGGTCAAATGGAGATCGCTTTTGTTGAAAAACTGGAACTCGCCAAACAGAATAAGCGTGCCCTCAATGCGCTTATTCTTGAATATACCCCGTTTATCAAAAAGAGCGCGGCGTTTGTTTTCTTCAAGGCTCAGCAACGGCAGGAAGCGTTAACCGAGGCGATGCTGGCCTTTGTACACGCGGTTCAAACCTACAACGAAGGGGACGGCGTTTTTATCAATTATGCCGGAACGGTAATACACAACCGGCTCCTTGATGCAGCCCGAAGGGAAACAAAAATACAAAAACGCTTTTTTTCAATCCCGTTTGGCGCTTCAAACAATGATGAAAACTCCGTAGAACTGAAACATGAGGTATCCCGACATGTTTATGACATTGCGAAGGAAAAAGAGAACTTGCGAATGGAAATTACGGAGGTAAATAAAGAATTTTCAGATTGGGGTTTTAACTGGAAACTCTTGTTAAAAAAATGTCCGAAACAGAAACGCTCCCGCAGGGCCTGTTTTGCGATAATAAAAATTATTTTTGAAACACCCGGTCTTACCGAACTTATAATAAGAAAGCATCAATTGCCTGTTACCGAACTGGCTGCTACCATGGGGTTTTCAAAAAAAATACTGGAAAAATACCGTCATTATATTATCGCCGTTATTGTTTTATTGAAAGGCGATTATCCGTATATCCGGGCTTTTCTGCCGCAAATTATGGATAATGATTCTATAGCAGGAGGAAATTGACGTGAAGGGGGTTGTAGTCGAAATTGATAATGCCAAATGTATTGTTTTGTTCAACAATGGAAATATAGGATCGTTACCCAAACCGCCTAATTGCGAAGTAGGAATGCTTATTACCGTCAGTTTTAACCGAAAAATTATGCTTCTCCCCATTGCGGGTCTTATTGTTTTATTGACGGTGGGGCTTGCATTGTGGTTTGCTCTGTGTGTTCAAAATATTAGCCCGGAACGTTTTTGCAAGCGCCCTTTTTTGCGGAAAGATATTATCCTCCCGTTAAGCGAATACGCTGATTATGACGCGCTCTTTGCCCATTTGGGCAATCCTGTTCGGGAGTTTTCACCGGATCACCCGGATCAATTTGAAAAAAAACGGAAACATAATGATGATAATGATAATGATAATGATGATGATGATGATGATGATCATTTTTATGATTATCCAGAATATGCCGGTTCAAGAAATAGAGTTAACGGGTTCAATTACCGCTATTACAGCATTATTACTTATTATTCCCAAGACAACGGAAAAGTGCATATATCAGAAATAATTCTGAATTCAAAAGAGGCAGCCTACAATGGCAATTTTTCCATTGGCGATGACCGGGCGAAAATAGAAAGTATTTTCGGTAAATACATAACAAAAAACAATTATTCATTTTCATCACACGGCAGAGATATGCGCTTCACCATGAATAATAAGGTATTGGTAATTAAATTTAACGGCAGAAACCAATTGGCCGGTATAAGAATAATAATGTGAAGCTGTTTCAAAACTTCAGTTTTGGGGAGACAAGCTCTGCAAGGCCGGCAACCTTAGATTTAATAGAAAAGCGGGCCGGACTTTAGTCCGATTAGACCGCTTTTTCCAAGAGCTTGTTCCATCGCAAACAAAGTTTGCTCACCATGCGCTTTAGCGCATAGTCGATTAGTTTTGGAACAAGCTCATGTATCCATATTTAACGGAATAACCAATCGCAATGAAGTTTAATACCCCGCCGGCAATTTTATCGTTAGAAAATTTATGGGAAAAAGGAACAATGAATAATTAGCAATTAGGAATGAGCAATTAACAGTTGAGTCGGTTTCAAATAAAAAGTGGAAGCGCAGTAAACAAGGAAAAGGGAAAAAGTAAAAACGAATTTCTTACCTCTTACTTCTTAACAAAGGGGGGGAAGCGCATCAATCATAAACCGTTAAAATTTTGAAGTTTATTCGCAGTGGGGTCTAATACCCATCGCAAACTTGTTTGCGTCCCTTCAGGGCGAGGAGGTTCATAAAATCCTTCATGTTTGGAACAAACTCATCCACTGTTACAATCGTGTACGAACACTAGAAACCGTAGCAAATGGATAGTAAAATGTCATCCGTTATAGTATAATACCGGCAATGAATTATTTTGATTTACCTGTTTATCAGCACAAAGACGTTATCCTTGCCGCGTTGGCGGAAAATCAAGTGGTGGTTGTGGAAAGTCCGGCAGGCTCCGGCAAAACTACGCAGCTGCCGGTTATCATGCATAAAGCCGGTTTTGCGAAAAAAGGCATGATCGGCGTTACCCAGCCGCGGCGTATAGCGGCGCTGTCCGTAAGCGAATATATAGCAAAAGAACTGGACGAAAAGATACCCGGAATCATAGGCTACAAAATGCGTTTTGCCGATATGACCGTGCCTTCGACCAAGATAAAAATCATGACGGACGGCATCCTGCTGCAAGAGATGAAACTTGACCCTATGCTTTCAAAGTATGACTGCATCATCGTGGACGAGGCTCATGAGCGAAGCCTAACGATAGACTTTATTCTGGGGCTTTTAAAGCGTATCCTCGAAGCGCGGCGGGATTTTAAGGTGCTGGTCTCCTCCGCAACGATAAATACAAGCGTTTTTTCAGCGTACTTTGGCGACTGCCCCGTTGTTAAAATTGACGCGGTAACTTACCCGGTAACACTGATTTATGACCCGCCTTCGGCGCTTTTGGAGCAGCATACGCCCTCCAAGCAGACCGGCGCGGCCGCCTCGGAACTGCTGCTCAATAAAATCGCGGGCATTGTAGAGCGGATCATAAGCGAAAAACGGCAAGGCGATATACTAATATTCCTGCCGGGCGAAAAAATGATAAAAGACTGCATGGCGCTCCTTGCGTCAGGCTCTGTGGGGCGTAAACTCCAGCTTATTCCGCTGTACGGCAGGCTTGGCAAGGAGGAACAGGAGCGCGTGTTCGACAATGCCCCTTGGGGCAAGACAAAAGTGGTTGTCGCTACGAATATTGCCGAAACATCGGTAACTATAGACGGTGTTACCGCCGTAATCGATTCGGGGCTTTCAAAAACAAACTTCTACAACCCAAGAACATTTACATCCAGCCTTGTTGAAGGGCCGATTTCCAAGGCCTCCTGCAACCAGCGTAAAGGGCGGGCGGGGCGCACACGCGAGGGAAGCTGCTACCGGCTCTATTCCCGCCGGGACTTTGAAAGCCGCCCGCTGTTTTCCACAGAGGAAATCTACCGCACAGACCTTTCCGAAGTGGTGCTTCGCATGGCGGAACTCGGCATAACTTCGTTTGAAGAGTTTGATTTTATCTCGACCCCCGGACGCGAGGGGCTTCGATCCGCTGTCGAGACGCTGAATCTGCTGGGAGCGCTTGAAAGCGACAATGCATTGTCAAAAACCGGCAAGATGATGACCGAATTCCCGCTCTCGCCGCGTCAATCCCGAATTATTGTCGAGGCTATAATGAATTATCCCGATGTTACCGGTGAAACCATCATCGCGGCGGCTTTTTTATCGACCCATAGTCCGTATATGCTGCCCCCCGGCGAAGAAATTGACGCCAGAAGAGCGCACCACCGCTTTCGAGACAATGCCGGGGATTTTGTTTCGTACCTAAAATTGTTTCGCGAGTACAACGGGGCGGCGAACAAGGAGCGTTTTTGCGAGCAAAGCTACCTTGACGGCAAAGCTATGGCCGAAATTGCCAATATTGTATGGCAGCTTGAGCTTATCGTGTCGGATATGGGTGTACCGCTCTTATCCGGCGGCTCTGTCGATGATTACCTGTGCGCGGTTGCCCGCGGCCTCATTCAGTTTGTCTGCGTGCGGCACGGCAAAGAAATATACCGCAGTCTTACCGCCGAGCGTATATCGATTCATCCCGGCTCCGTGATGTTCAAAATGGACCCCCAGTATATAGTGGCCGGCGAGATTATCCGCACGGCGCGTATGTACGCAAGCTCTGTTTCGCCGCTCTCTAAAGAAGTCATAAACCGGCTGGACGGCAGACTCCTGAACCAGTTGGGGCTTGGCACCGTAAAAGAACCGGATGGTGAATTTTCCGTCAAAAGAAGCGGCGGTAAAAAGTCCAAGGAAAAGGCGCGTGATTTTACGAATAACATTAAGATAGCGGACGAGGTCTTTGAAATCGGGGTTGTAAAGAGTAAAAAGCGTGTAATCTTGCCGTGGGAACGGCTTTCAAAGATAAAAGACAAGACGGGTTTTGCCGCCGCGGCAGGGACAGCCGGAGAAGTCTTGTTCAAGGATCTCAAAGGATGTGTGCTGGTGGACGACAAATACAGGCTGCTTGACGGCGAAAAACTCAGTCTGATACTGCCTCTGGCTCAATGTATTGATATAGACGGCGCGTTAACACGGGTGTGGCCCCGCAATAAAGAATTTTTATTGCCGCAAGATTTAAGCGCCCTGCTCGAAGCCCTGCCCCTGATACTTTTCCCCGCGCTCTGGAAGGCCGGAAAAAAAGATATAGGTTTCATCTGCCTATTAAACAGCGGCTCTAACGGATACCATATCCGCTGTTCGCGCAAGTTTCACAATGCGTTGAATGAGAGCTTGTCCGCTGTCGAAACTTTGATAGACGAGTTGGGCGGCAATGTAAGTCCGGAAGACAAGGACATTGTAAATCAAACTTTCAGACGCCTGTCCAATTATCTCCCCGCCAGCGGGTTTACATGCGCTCCGCGTTAGCCCGCCAGCGGGTTTCTCATGCGCTCCGCGCCGGCATACCCAAAGCGGCCTTCACTCCGTGCTGTCGGGTCCGAAAATGGCGATTGGCATACGCGGCTGCCCGCCAGCGGGTTTCTCATGCGCTCCGCGCCGGCATACCGGAAGTAGCTTTCACTCCGTGCCTTAGTGTCCTCACTCCTCATTCCTCATTCCTCATTCCTCATTCATAATTGCTCATTGTTAATTGCTCATTCCTCATTTATGTTTGGTTTACATACGCTCTGCGCCCGCCAGCGGGTTCTCATGCGCTCCGCGCTAGCATACCGAAAGCGGAGTTTCAACCTCTGCCTTCGGGTTCGAAAAAGGCACTTTGCATACGCGGCTGCCGGCAAGTCTATAGCACGTTAGCATCCCGGCAGTTTCAATTACGAAGCTGTTGAATATATGGGGTATTTTAATAATTGGGGCGCCATTTCCACGCAATACGTCATACCAGATACTTAACTCCGTATAACTGCTAAAAAGCATCTATCGCATTACCTTATCCAACAGTGTTTTATAACTGTCAACTTTATCAAACATGACAAGCCCCGCGCCGATTTTTTCAAAATGCCTGCGGGCGCAAGCAATGCAGGCTTCCTCAATCTTGCGGAGTTCCAGCGTACTCATTGATCCTTTTGTTTCCGCCACAAAATAGATGTGTTTAATATCGTCTTTCCTAAAAGCAATAGCCCAGTCGGGCGTGTAATTGCCCACCGGTGTATTGATATAGAAAGACCTGGGAAGTTTGACATAAACAGTTACCGCCTCATCTTTGTCCAATTCGACAGCAAATTTACACTCGGTTTTTGAATCGTATATCAGATAATCGTAGAGATGCTTATCCAAAGGGATTGCGTTTTCATTAATCCGCCCTCTAAGAGACGGTTCGGTAAAAAGAGAGGTGTCGTATTTGTCTTCCAGCATGGTATACTCAATATACTGGACTATGGCTGTAGCTTTCTGTTCATTGATAATACGCGAAGTTTTAATTATGAATTCTTCGGGGTTTTGGGTGAACATGGCGAACTTCTCTTTATTTATGCCTTTGAGGATAGAGACTGCGGTCCGCCGGGTGAGTCCTGTCTCTTCCACGATCTTACCAATGAGGTCATATTTCACAGAATTATCAGTCGGAATGAGCGCCTTTTCGTGGCTGCCGGGGTTTCGGGTAAAGGCAGTGCCATCCTGTAGGTCTTGTTTCGATTTTATTATTTCAAGGGAACCTGTGGTTATGGCGAAGTAAACTTGAGAGACAGAGAGTTCTTTATCAATTTCATCGACTGCGTTTTTTATAAGCTCATCCGTGTCAAATTTAACCGTATAAACGGACTTTGTGTTAATATGATCCCAGAGTTCCTTAAATTCCTTTCGAGCAAATTGTTCATTGCGTCTTTCTATTCGACGAGCAACAAGTCGAAACGATTCATTATTGCACTTTTCTCTTCCCCACATCCATCGTCCATCTCTGCCATCAGATTTCTTCGGCAAAATGCAATCTCAACCCTCTTGTTTTATCAGAGATATTTCTTCTCTCCAAACACCTCATCGCAAATCTTCCGTAATTGCGCAACCTCATTGTCATCAATGCTGATAAAAATTACCCCGTCATCGCTCAACAAATTCCGCGCAAGCATTAAACGGGGATATATCATGGAACACCAGTCGGAATGGAAACGCCCGTTGCTTTCTTTGTTTCTAAAAAGCCGGTTTTCTTCTTCATCGAAAATACCTGATTCTTCATCGTAATCATCTTTATCCATGCGGAAATCGTCCCGATAAACAAAATCATTCCCGGTGTTATACGGGGAGTCTATGTAGATCATCTTTACCTTGCCAAGGTAGCTTTCCTGCAAAAGTTTCAGGACTTCGAGGTTGTCGCCTTCAATATAGAGATTTTACGCGGTCTCCCAATCGCGGCTTTCTTCTTTGCATGGGCGGAGAGCTTTACGGATAGGTTTGTTTGCCTCAACTATGGAAGCCTTTTTACCAACCCAAGTAAACTCGTAGGCTTCATTGCCGCCCAAGGCTTCATCGGTTAATAACTGTTTCAATGCCTCAAAATTAACCGCCTTTTTATAGACCTTGTTTTCAGGAGTGCTTTTTTCATCGTCTACAGCCTCCGTTATGACGGACGGGAACAGGGCGGCGATCTTTTCAATGTTGGATTGAGTGAGATCGGGGGTTTCAAAAGTTGGTTTAGTCATTTGTCATCTCCATCTGCGCCAGGAACTGTTATTTTATCTTTAGCCTTGCTATCGTAATATATTTCCGTTAGCTCTGATTTAAGGATTTCATC
>JAISCO010000076.1 GCA_031265535.1 Spirochaetaceae bacterium
GGCTATGGGTGACAGGAAACGGAACGGCATATTCTCGTTTACGCTCGCCTGCTGGTCGGTAGCTACGACAAGTTTCCTGTCAAAAATGCCTGAAACATCGTTTTTCTTGCTGGTAAACAACGTATCCGACAGCGTGTTGATGACAACTTCCGTGTCAGCACCGTAATTGGAGCCGCTGACAGCGTTATAGAGCGACAGAAACGCTTCTTTGTTGCTGAACAGTGAACGGAACAGGCTGTCTTTGTACATACCGGACATGAAAACAGTATGCGGAAAACTGTCGGAAAAAACAAGGGGCGGACTTTCGAGTGAGGAGTGAACAATTAGCAATTATCAATTAACAATGAGCAGTTAGGAGTGACAATAAGGAAAAAGTAAGAAGTAACAGGTAATACTTTAATTTGTCGGTAGTAATGATAATTGTTTTAGTAAATCTTTATCGAAAGTAAATATTGAACAGCCAGTAATATTATGATAAGCCGCCAGAAGACAGTCTACAAAATCAAGTTTTGTGTTTTCGGCAAACAAGCGGGCGGCAAAAGATACTATGGGGCTTTTTTCAACAATGCCGTCTTTTATCGTTATTCGCAGTGGGGTTTAATACCTCGCCCTTCAGGGCGAGGAGGTTCATTAGTTCGTCTATTTTATCAGCGATTGTTTTTTTGTTGACGCCGTAAACGCCGCCTAATACATACACTACTTCGGCAATGATCTCAACCGGTAGCGGCATACCGTTAATGTTATTTTTTCTTTTGTGGCGGCGGCTTGTTCTTCTGCATCGTTCAAAAGAAGGCGAAGTACGGCGTTTGCGTCAAGTATGGTTACAGCTTCCATACTTTCCTTTTACGGCTTTTTCTATTACCGCTGTACGCCATGCGTTTTTTTCTTTTTGTATAAGTGCTGGGTCAGCGTAGTCATGCAGGCTGCCGTATACTTTTTCTAACGCCGCATGATTCACATTGGGGTTTATGCCCCGGGTTACCGGCAAAACAATGATTTCAACTTTTATATTCCGCATGTCTTAGGGTATATCCATAAATGGTGTAAGTTGTTCCGCGTCCACTATTTGCCGTACGGTTTGTATTCCAAATTCCTCATTGTTAATTGTCATTAACTATCATTTTATAGTTTTTTTCCAGTGAATTCAAGAGCAATAATTGTTTTAATGGGGAATGAGCCGCCGCAAAGCGGCGGAGTAAGCAATGATTTTACTTGCAAAAAACTAACCCGAGATAAGAGGCTGGGATATTTTTTCTACTTTTTCACATTTGAGCGCATTTTTTGCTTCGCAAAAAAACACTATCCACTGTCCACTTTTAATTGTTAATGGGTGGGGACAAAACAGTGCGGTGCACTGGATGGATGCTTTCATTTCCATAGAAAGTCCCTCCTACCATGCCAACAGCTTTCGCTGTTGGAGTCACTCATGCCTGACGTTTTGCCGCCTGCTTTACCCTATAAGAAAGGACAAGACCGCAAAAGCAAAAACCTTTGGAGCGTGGAGGAGCCGCGTCGAAAAAGTTCATCATAAACTTCAAAATTTTTGCCGCGTTGGACAAATGCGCTTCCCCTTTTTATTTGAAACCGGCCAACTGCTAATTGATAATTGTTAATTCTTAACTTTTCCTTTTTACCATACTTTTTTCTAAAAGTAAAATCGCTGCCATGGCAAATGGCAAAACCCCTAAGGCTGCTATCAACTTGAACGCATCTCCGCCCCCATGCTAAGTAAAAAGTAAGAAGTAAAAGGTAAAGCTAAGTCCGCTCCGCCCCCAACGAGGGGCGGCAAGCTGCTAGCGCGGAGCGCATGTAACCCCGCTGGCGGGCTAGTGCGGAGCGCATGTAACCCCGCTGGCGGGCTAGCGCGGAGCGCATGAGAAACCCGCTGGCGGGTTGACATTATAGTTTAGGGATTGTATTCTGATTTTAGATAGAGTAGCGTCGGGAAATGCGGCGCTGATATTTATTTTAAGGATGTTGAATCATGTCACGCACTTGCGATATTTGCGGAAAGCATACAATTACAGGCAACAAAGTAAGCCACGCCAAAAACCATACCCGTAGAACATGGCGGCCTAACATAAAAAAAATTAAGACCGAGATTGAAGGCACTACCATAACGCTTAAAATCTGTGCGCGCTGCCTAAAAAGTGATTTTGTTACACGAAAAATTGTTGTAAAGAGCTAACAATTGCATACAAGGCACAGCCTAATGACAAGTGTTATTTCTTTAGGCGGTTCTATAGTCGCGCCGGATAAAGTCGATGAACATTATCTTGAAAAATTCGTGAAGCTGATAAAAGAATTTTTGCTGGAAGACGCGGAGCGGCGTTTTATCATCGTTGTAGGGGGCGGCGGGCCGGCGCGAGCTTGGCAGGCGGCATACCGCAACGTGAGCGCGGCTCTCGGCGACACCGTAAATTACGAATACGAAGATTTGATAGGAATAATGGCAACCCGCCTGAACGCGCAGCTAGTAAAAGCGCTTTTTGGCGCTTACTGCAAGGATGATGTAGTCAGCGACCCAAGCGCGGATTATGCGGGCGGGCTTTTTAACGGACGGGTACTCCTTGCCGCCGGCTGGAAACCCGGATTTTCTTCCGATAACGACGCGGTATTGCTTGCAATTCGTTTTGGCGCAAAGACGGTCATCAACCTGTCGAATATTGAAAAAGTCTACACAGCCGACCCCAGGATCGACCCACTCGCAAAACCCATTGACAGCATCAGTTGGAAGGACTTTCGCGTCATAACCGGCAGCGAATGGACACCGGGGAAAAACGTGCCGTTTGACCCTGTCGCAAGCCGCGGTGCGGAGGATGCCGGTATTGAAGTAATCTGCGCCGCGGGACACAAACTTGAAAACCTTCGCCAAATACTACGCGGGGCGCCTTACACCGGCACACACATTCACGCTTAGGACGGCGCGCAAACCCCGACAAAGCGGAGTTTGCGCATTAAACAAGACCGGCAATGTCTTTAAGGCGCGTTAAAAACCCATCTTGAAGCCTATTTCGGCGCCGAAACCCTTAGCGCTCCAGCTTTCAACAAAACCCATTCCGGCCAACGCGCCGCTTATTGACAACTCAAAGACACGTAAATCAAGAATTATCCCAAGTTGCTGCGCCCAGATATTTTCGGTTAAACCGGTTCCAATAAAAGCGGAAAAAATAACCGGCGCGTTATACTGAACTTTCAAGCCCCAGTTAAACAACGTGGTATCACTGACAGCCATATTAGCTGTCGCTCCGATATTCGGGCGTATAACAAGCACCGGCGACCTGAACGGTTTAACGAGCGCGTAGAAATCAAAACGCACAGGACGAAAAACCTTTTTGTTTTCGCTGTCGCCTTCCGTTATCATGCTTTCAAAATCCGGTACATTAAAATTCATAAGCGAACCGGCGGGATCAGTTGTGTCAACATACATATTCAAGCCTGAAACATCAATGGTCATTCTATGTTTCAATGTTGATGGAACGAGCGGTATATGCGAAATCGACACGCCGGTATCAAGAACAGGAAACAGCGCGAACAGAGCTTCAAGCGTAAGGTCAAGGCCCGGACTGCTAAACGGATTAATGTCTCCGGAATTTAGATCCCAAGCGGAATACATGTGCATTGCGCCTTCGCCCGCAAGACCGTATTTGGTGCCGTTCTGATATCCTTTTAATGAAATCCCGCCGCGCTTCATATACAATAGCGTAAAGTACATAGAAGGCGCGGCCCGCAGCCAAAGCCGCCCGTCCATCAGAGTCTTTGAGCCGCCCATACCTATTTCCATAAAAGCGCTCGCTCCGGCGAACATACCGCTCTCCAGCGGAAATTCTTGCAGCCTTTTAATAAATTCCTTAAGCTCACTAAAATCAAAATCAGAAATCTCACCGATTTTCGCTAAAGATTCTATTTCCTTCAGGGCGTCAATCGTTTTCTTAGGCATATCCATACTTACATCAATATCCGCGCCGGTAAAAACATCCAAAACAAAAAGATTCGCTATTGGGAACTTGACACTAAGAGGGTTTGTAAAAAAATTCAAATTAACGGCAATGGAGTCAAATTTTCCCATATCCAGCCGGCTGGAATCACCGCCGAATAAGCCAAATAAATCAACCCCGTTAAATACATTGTTCAGCGCAATGTTCGCGATACCAAGCTCAAAAAACCTGCGGGATTCCCGTTTGCCTGTACTCAGATCAGCGCCTTCGCTCGCAATCTCTTCGTTATCCGTGTTATCGTTTTGTCCATACAGCAAAGACAAAAAACAAAAATTTATTAAAAAAACAGATATTATCGATATTATCTTTTTCATAACTTATCTTAAAAACTTTAATGGGTATGGTCAATGCCGCGTTCCTGTATTAGATTCTTTACTATGCACAATAAATTAGTGAACGAACTCGCGATTTGCGGGTTGAATACGGTCAAAGCCGCCGCGCAGTACAATCCCCAGAAAATAAACCGGCTTTTTTTGCGCGAGGAACGGCTTCCGCTTTTTAAGGAACTATGCGGACAACTTGCGCGGCGCAAGCGTCCTTACAAGATTTGCGATGACGAGGAATTGCTGCGGATATGCAAAGATCAGCATCATCAGGGTATAGTCGCGATGATTGAGGACGCCGTTATAGAACCGCTTACCCGCGAAGACCTTGATCTGTGGGTGAATGAGGCAAAAACAGGCGTTGTCCTACATTCGATTGGAAATGATTTTAACCTTGGCGCTATCGCGCGTGCCGCGGCGTTTTTTGACGCTTACTTTATCGTAATCTCTGAATTTGAGGCAAAGACAATGGCGGCGGATACCCGTCCTACGGAAAAACTTCCGCCGGAAAAACTTCCACCGGAAAAACTTCTGACGGAAAAGCTTCCGCCAGAAAGACTTCTGCCGCCTCGGCTTTCAACGGCCGCTTTCCGCGCGGCGGAAGGTGGAATGGAGCATGTAGTTGTCCGTTCTGTAAGAAAAACCGCGTCTTTTTTGCGCGATGCCTCTAAAAAACTATTCACAATAGGGACCGGTCCGCGGGCGAGACTTCGTATCGGCGATTTGCCGGCTATAATGAAGGAGCGAAAATCCGGCGTCGCGCTTGTTTTAGGCAACGAGGAGGCCGGACTGCCGGAAGAAGTAAAGCTGAACTGTTCGTCATTGCTGCGAATACCCGGTACAGGCAGCATGGAAAGCCTTAACGTGGCCCAGTCCGCCGCGTTATTCTTGCACGCCATCTATGAAGCTCAATGAAGCTCACCGCCGCAGAGGCGCAAATTTGCGGCAAACGACTTTGCGGCGCAAATTTTCGGCATAAAGAGACGCAAAAACCTACAAGTGCAACAGGCTGCCATGATGCGCAAAGGATTGAAGCGGTATCCTTTTGCCGCCCGCGGCAAAAGATACAAGCGGAAAGCCTGACAGCCCCTAAGGGGCTGGTGCGCCCATCTTTGAATGGAGATGAATAATTCCCTTAATTTCTATGTGTTTATCCGGTATGCCGCTATTACATATTTTTGTTATCTTGTTAATAATTGTTATACGCTCTATATGGAGGTTTGTATGAATGCAGGTTTTAATCCGCGCGCGCTTGATGATTTTGCCCGTTACTATGGTTTTCATTATGACTGCTGTGCTGGCAATATGCTGATAGAAGATTTTTGCGCGGCTATGGATCGCGGGCTTAGAGGTGAGAAGGCGCTCTCTTTACCGATGCTCCCAACATATTTAAGGCCAAAAGGGACCCCGACTACAGGCACAAAGGTCATAGCGCTTGACGCCGGCGGGACTAATCTTCGCGCCGCCCGCATCAAATTTGGAGATGACGGCAGACAAATTGTTGAAAACGAGCGAAAGACTTTTATGCCCGGCACAAAGGGGGCGCTTACGGCGGATGAATTCTTTTCCAGTATAGCCGGTTTCTGTGAGCCGCTTTTTGACGGCAGCGCGATTGACGGGATAGGTTTCTGTTTTTCATACCCAATGGAGATGACGCCGGATGGGGACGGCATCCTGTTGTCTTTCAGTAAAGAAATAGAAGTGCGGGATTTGATAGGGCGTCCTGTGGGAAAAGGGCTTTGCGAGGCGCTTGCCCGCCGGGGGGTTCGGCTTCATCACCGCATCATGCTGTTGAATGACACGGTCGCTGCGCTGTTATGCGGTCTTTTGCAGATACCGCGGTTTACCTCTAAAATCGCTTCTTTGGGAGAGGAGGCGGGAAGCCCTCTGGAAAAAATGAAAGCGGCGGGAGGGGTCGCCATAGGTTTTATACTTGGGACGGGGACAAATATAGCTTACTGCGAAACAACGATCCCAAAAATCAATTTTGAATCAAAGACAAGTCCGCAAATTGTCGTCTGCGAGTCCGGCGGGATGGATTTTAGGCATAGAGGAGCTGTAGATGCCGAATTTGACGCTGAAACGAAATGTCCGGGTATGTACGGCATGGAAAAAGCCGTATCCGGCGCGTATTTGGGACAGTTAAGCCTTCACGTATTGAAACACGCTGTTCGGGACGGGATTTTGCGCTTTAAAAAATCCCCCGAACTGCTTGAAATGGAGCGTTTGGAAACAAAAGATTTGAATACCTTGCTGCAAGCGCCGTTTGCGCCGGGCGGCCCGCTGGGGAAGCTGTTTGACGCAGGCGAAGTTGACGCGATTAAGTCGCTTGTTTACATCGAATCTATCATAACGGAACGTTCCGCGCTGTTGGCTGCCTCGTCGATTGCCGCCGTCATTAAGCATTGCGGCGGGGCTTATGACCCATTAGCGCCTGTAAGGGTGGCGGTAGAAGGCACTACATTTTCACTGTATCACTTTCTATGCGATGCGATAAAGGCGCGGCTTCACGGGATGCTAAACGCTGATTCGCCGCAATTCTGTATAATGGAAACCGTGGATCAGGCTTCTCTGTTCGGGGCGGCTGCAGCCGCAGCGGTTTCTTAAAACGCCCCGTGTCTTGACATCTTTCAAACTGTGGGCAGCGGTCTCAAGACCGGAAGAAGAATATTTTACCTCAAGGTCGAAGAAGGAAAGAGACGGGGGGGGGGGGGGACTTATTCGACTTCTTTGACTTCGCGGTAAAATTCTCCTTTTTAATCTAATCAGTCTACTAGTTATCGGTTTTACGCCTTTCGGTAATGCCGGTAATGTTGTTAAAATGCAGCAGACTGCCGTCGTCAAGCGTGATTTTCCCGAAAAAAAACCCGAAGAATTGGCGTGTACGAAGTGAATAAAACAAAAAATTATTTTGATACGAATTGTGTTGTACGGGAATAAAAGTCATTTCCAGCCGGTTGTTATTGCTGGTAAAATGCCAAGGTTCAAGCCAGTTTGATGGAGATATTTTAAATGTTACTTGATCCAATTTGTGCAGAACGCCGTTTACAAAGAATGCGTTTTCCGTTCCGGCAGTAGAATCGGCGGAACCATACCCGACATTAAAGCCAATTTGCTGTCCCTTATACATCCCGCACGCGGCGGCCCAGTAGTGTATATCTTTTTTAGGCCGGGCGATACGCGCCCACTCGTAAATCCCCCACGCGCGTCCTTTGTTAAAAAGAAGGGGCTTATTCTCAAACTGCATCACGCCTTCGGTTGTATACCACGGCGAGCAGCGTATTAGCTGAAAACGTTCTGTTTGACGCCGCCACGGCGCATACGTCACGATTGACTGCGCGTCTTCTTGTGTCATTAAAACTACTTCGCCGCGCAGCCGGTTGTTGTGGCTTAACTGAGGCGCGTCGATTTTAATTATTCTGCCGCCGTCTTCAATACAGATGAATTCAATCAAACTATCATTGATTGCCGTTTTTATAATTGTTTCTTCACTCTGATTCGGTAATTTTAGTATGCCTGTAGGAAATGATAATTTTTCAAATTTTCTGGAAATCGCTTTGTCGAGCAGCGAAACGGCGCATATCGAAATGTGTCCGAGCGCGCCGGCATCGTATAATTCAAAAGCAAAAAGATGTGTGGGCGAAAAAATAATATAGCGCTCGGATTCTGTTATAAGGCGGCCAGGGGTCCAGAGCAGCTCGCGGTCGTAATGAAAGAATGGACCTCGCGCCCACCCGAAATTACATAACCGGCCTACATCATCAAAAATTGAAACCGGCGCTGTAATTTCTGTCTGCATTTTGAGTCTACCCCCCCCCCCCCCATGGGAGTTCTATGATTGAAAGCGGCCGTCAGGTTCCACGCCGCTTTTCTTCAACTTTTTCCATGAATTTTTTCTTTTCTATGATAAAACGCTCGTGCAGTCCTTCACCTATCAGTTCCTTGTCGTCCCACGCGCGTACCTCGAAAGAAAGCTTTCTTCCGTCAAGACCGGTAAGCAGAGCTTCCGCCCGTATATTTGCGCCCAAAGGGCTGGCCGCGATATGCTTTATGTTCACACTAGTTCCAACGGTGGAACATTCTTCCGGCAGAAAAAGCGCTGTTGTCTGTACGGCCGCTTTTTCCATCAAAGCAATCATCGCCGGCGTGGCGTAAACATCAAGATCGCCGCTTCCCAAAAAACGCGCCGTATTTTCTCCGTTTACGGTTTCCGATGCTTCCGCCCGCGCTCCGGCCTTTAGTTCCGGACTGATTTCAATTTTTGTTCCCATGCGTATCAGTATAGCCGTTTGAAAAAAAATTGCTACCACCCGCCCCACCAGTGGGGTTACATGCGCTCCGCGCTAACATACCGCGAGTGTCCTTTACTACCTGCCTTCAGTCCGAAAAAGGGCGCTTGGCATACGCGACTGTTATCAGCGCCCGCCAGCGGGTTTTCATGCGCTCCGCCGGCCAGCCGGTTCTTATGCGCTCCGCGCTAACATACCGCGAGTGTCCTTTACTACCTGCCTTCAGTCTAAAAAGGGCGTTTGGCACCCGCCAGCGGGTTTTCATGCGCTCCGCGCTAACATACCGCGAGGGTCCTTTACTCCGTGCCTTCAGTCTAAAAAGGGCGCTTGGCATACGCTACTGTTATCAGCGTTTAGTCCATCCCCCATCCCGGTAGGCTCAGCAATTCTCAGCCCCCCCCCCCCCCGGCACATTCCTCAAGTAAAACACCGCCAAAAAGCCTTACAATGAAGCGTGATAGCGCCCCAGAAAATGGAAAGTTTCGATTTTGGTTTTTAGCTTTGTAAGCGCATTCTCGAACACTTCCCCGTTTTCAGGAGTGTTTACGTCAACATAGAACAGATAATTCCACGGCTGACCCAAAATCGGGCGGGATTCAAGTTTTGAAAGATTGATCCCTTCCTCGCTTAGAATTTTAAGACATTCGTACAAAGAACCGGGCTCATCCTTTACAGAAAAAATGAGCGAAGCCTTATCCGGCGTAAGCTGTCCCATCCCCGGCGGAACCTGCGCCTTATCGCCTTCTTTGCGGGCAATTATAACAAAGCGGGTATAGTTACGCGGGTCTGTCTCTATGCCGGCTTTCAGTACCACAAGCCCGTGCGCTTTTGCCGCGGCCTCCGAAGCGATAGCGGAAATAGATAAGCGGGCGGCGGCATCAGTTTCTTTTGCGACGGACAGCACGGCGGACGCCGTATTATTCCATGTTTCAAGCTGCCAGTCCGGGTGTTTTTCAAGAAAGTTTTTGCATTGGGCAAAACCCTGCGGATGACTGCGGACAATTTTTATGCTGTCTATCGCAGCGTTCTCGTTGGCGATAAGGCAGTGGACAACGCGCAGCTTTATCTCGCCGGCTATGGCAATATCGGGATAGCGCATAAAAAGGTCATAATTTTCATGAATAGACCCCGCAAGAGAGTTTTCCAGCGGAATTACGCCGAATGCCGCCCTGCCGTCAAGCACCGCGTCAAAAACCGCACCAAAAGAATCGGTTTGCAGTTTATCCGCATCTTCCCCAAAAGCGCGTATCAGAGCCTGCTCCGCAAAGGCACCGCTCTCGCCCGAAAATGCTATTCTTTGCGGAATTATCGCGGCGGCCGCACCGGTGTTTACGTTAACGGGTGTGCCGGCGGACGGCGTTCTGAGCAGTTCTTTCCCGACAACATGGGACAGCGCCTCAATGTCGCGCATGAGCCGCTCAAACTGCGGCGGATAAAGCGATTGTGGGCCGTCCGACAACGCCGCGTCTGGGTTTGGGTGAACCTCAACGGTAAGCCCGTCCGCGCCCGCCGCTATCGCCGCAAGCGCCGCGGGAGCGACCTTTGCCCGTATACCGACCGCGTGGCTCGGGTCAACGATTATCGGTAGGTGGGACAAAGCCTTTACAACCGGAATCGCCGAAATATCAAGTGTATTGCGTGTGTATGTTTCAAATGTCCTTATGCCGCGTTCACACAGCACAACATTCTTAGTCCCCGCCGCTAAAAGGTATTCGGCGGAAAGCAGCCATTCTTCAATCGTGGCGGAAGGTCCGCGCTTCAGCAGAACGGGTCTTCCCAGCGAGCCGACTTTTTTCAGCAGCTCAAAATTCTGCATATTACGCGCCCCAATCTGGAACATGTCGGTAAGTTCCCGCATTTTATCCGCCAATTCCGGCGAGACAACTTCCGTAACGATAGGCATATTGTAAGCCTCGCCGGCGGCTTTCATGTACTCAAGCCCTTTCATTCCCAGCCCCTGAAAGGCGTAAGGGCTTGTTCGCGGTTTATACGCCCCCCCGCGCAGCATCACAGCCCCCGATTCACGCACCAGAGCCGCTGTTTCCTCGATTTGCTCGCGGCTTTCCACCGCGCAGGGCCCGGCAATGACGGTGATGCGCGCCCCGCCTAT
>JAISCO010000153.1 GCA_031265535.1 Spirochaetaceae bacterium
TGTCAAGCCACAATTAAAATGTCATCTTGACATTATGCGGCATTGTTACCGGAACGGTCATTTTTTTGTATTTCTATCTCCGGGGCGAGTAGAGAATTTTTCTTCCACTGTATACAAAAACTGTCATCCAGCCTGATAAGAACCGTAACCTTGTCTTTAGGACGCGGCAGGTTTTTATTGGCTTTAAGTATCTGAAAATGACGGCTCTCAAAACGCACAACATAATCGCTGCCCACCGTCCGTTCGTATTCACGACAAAAAATATCAGACAAATTACCGTTCCCCAGCGGGATATGCGCGTCTGCCGCGTCCGCGGCGGGACGGGAGAATTTGCCGTTCATCTTAGGCAGGTACGTCTCATTCAAAAACTTGTTCGCCTCCACAATTGTCGATATTCCTGCAAGACGCAGTTCTTTCACAAGCCTGTCATGGTCAAGGGCGTGATTGCGTTCCACGCGCCACGCAAGCCTGCACTCTGTTAGCCGCTATCACCTCTATTCCCAGCTTTTCGCACGCCTTCCCAAAATGGCTTGGCGGGGAAGCGCATTGCCTCTTGACAATAATCATAGGATGGATTGAAGCGGAATGAAAATGCAAAGCGTTTTCATTGCACAGCGGAAAGCCCGGTCGTCCGCGTCAGCGGACGGATGCGCCCTATGTATTATGAAACGCGTTAATTTGTTTCTTAAAATAAAATATTTTCACCCTTCAGTTGTCTATAATAGTAAGAGGAGAGAATAGACTATGAAAAACTTGTTCAAACGGGCTTTATGGGCTTTGACCGGCATTGGCATATTTGCTCTTATAAGCGCGGTGTTCACCCTTGCCGTCATGTTTCTGTGGAATTGGCTGCTGCCGGTGATTTTTGACTTGCCAAAAATCAATTACATTCAGGCGGCCGGCTTATTTCTGCTGACCCGTATACTTTTTAGCGGCATCGGCATTACCGGCGGCGGCTTTGGACACGGCCGGAACAGGCATGAAAAGTTTCTATTCGGCAATGACCCGCGCCGCAATAACCCGTTCCGCGAAAAATGGCTTAACATGAGCGAGGAAGAACGAAACGACTTTTTAAAGCATCATCATAACATCTTCCGGTAAAATACCGGACGCTGAAAACACGAAAATAAAATGCCGGAAAAGGAACAAGCGCGCAAGACCGCCAAAGTCTTTATCGAATACAAAGACAAACTCCTCAACTTTGTCCGCAAACATTTATACTTCACGGACGAAGCGGAGGATATTGTGCAAGACGTATTCTATCAACTATCACGGATGGACAGTTTGGCGGCGCCCATTGAACAAACAGGCGCATGGCTCTTTCGGGTAACGAAAAACCGCATAATAAATTTTTCCAAAAAGAAAAAAGATGCACCTTTTCCAGTGATATACGATGAGGAAGGCGATGAAAGCTATCTTGCCGATTTTGCCGGCATACTGTTCGATACCGAAGTAACGCCGGAAAGCGAATTTTTGCGGAAACTGGTATGGGAAGAAATAAAATCCGCCATTGCCGAATTACCGGAAGAACAGCGCCGTGTTTTTGAGCAAACTGAATTATACGGCATACCTGTAAAAGAAATCGCCGAAAAGACAAATACTCCCGTCAGTACCGTTCTTTCACGCAAACATTATGCCGTAAAACATCTGCGGGGCCGCCTTAAAGAGCTTTACGCCGATGTCGTAACGGGTCGTTGAGTGGGGAGTCGTTGCGCCGTGTGTTAAAAATGTTTCTTGACTAAAATTTTTTAAATGAGCTTGTTCTAAAACTAATTGACTATGCGCTGAAGCGCATGGTGCGCAAACTTTGTTTGCGATGGAACATCTTCAAATCAAAAAAACAAAGGAAAAAAATGAGTTTAGCAAGATCGATAGTTTCACGTCCCACAACGCTGTTTATAATTTTTGTGCTGCTGATGGGATTAGGCGGGTTTGCCATGATAAATCTGCCGATAGACCTTCTTCCTGATGTAAGTTATCCATACGTCATGGTTTCGACAACATATACGGGAGCCGGACCGGAGGAAGTGGAGCGGTCTATATCCAGACCGCTGGAGGCGGCGCTTTCGAGCGTCTCTAACTTAAAACAGTTGAATTCGACATCGTCCAAAGGCTCCAGCAGAATTACAATGGAATTCAACTATGGTACCGACCTCGCGGACGCTTCCAACTCAATACGGGACGCATTAGACCGTGTACGCCGCTATCTGCCGGACGGCGCCGACTCTCCTACAATTTTCAAGTTTGACCCTTCAATGATACCGGTAATGGGACTGATGGTCGCGTCTGAAAACCGCTCGCCGGAGGATCTGCGTCAAATAGCGGACGACTCTATAGTTCCCCGTTTGGAACAGATACCCGGGGTTGCCACCGCTACCGTAAACGGCGGGCGGGACAGGCAGATCCGCGTTGAAATAAAGTCTTCGCGGCTGGAAGCGTACGGGCTTACCGTTACCCAGTTACAGCAGATGATTGTTTCGCAGAACGCTCAGGTAGCGGCGGGGTCGATTACCGAAAACGGTATAAACTACATTCTGAATACTATGGGTGAATATACTACGTTGGATCAGATACGCAATACAGTTATATATTATGTGCCTACAACCGGCGCAAACGGCCAGCCGGGCAGTCCCATAGAAGTATTTTTGCGCGATATAGCGGATGTGCACGAGGGGTATGCGGACCAGCAAAGCGCGGTCTATGTAAACGGGCAGGAAGCGGTTCAACTTACCGTGCAGAAACAGAGCGGTCAGAATTCGGTACAGGTTGCCAAAGAGCTGCGGAAGCAGATGGTCAATTTAGTCGGCGAATTACCGGGCGATATAAAAATTACCGAAATTTTTAACACAACCGACACAATTGAAGATTCGCTAAACAACGTAACCGAAAGCGCCGTCAGCGGAGCTGTTCTTGCCGTCTTGATTCTGTTTGTATTCCTGCGTTCCATAAAACCGACCATAATTATCGGCGTCAGTATTCCGCTGTCTATCATCATAACTATAATGCTGATGTACTTCTTTGGCTTGACTCTGAATCTGATGACCCTTGCCGGCCTATTCCTCGGCGTAGGAATGTTGGTCGATAACTCTATCGTTATCCTTGAAAACATCTATCATTACCGTGAAAAAGGCGCAAAGCTAATACCCGCGGCGGTTTTGGGTACGGAAGAAATGATCATCGCGATAACCGCTTCAACGCTCACGACAATCTGCGTGTTCCTGCCGCTGGTTATGTTTCAGGGATTGCTGGAAATGGCGGGCGAAATGTTCGCCGGACTCGCCTTCACGGTCGTATTCTCGCTGACCATATCGTTGTTTACCGCGTTGTTTTTGGTACCGATACTTTCCAGCCACTATTTGCCGCTTTTAACGCGCAAACAGGCGCCGTTAAAAGGCAGGCTAGGCGTGGTTGATAAATATTTCGAGCGCTTTTTTAGCGGCATGGACGACGGCTACCGTAAGCTGGTGTCAAAGATACTGAGGCATAAACGCATTGTCGTGGGCGTCCTTTTTCTGATGTTCGTAGGCAGTATCATGCTTGTACCTAAAATAGGCTGGGTATTCATGCCGGAAGAAGCGGCGGATTCCGTTACGGTAAACATTACCATGCCGCTGGGTACCGCGCTGGAAGAGACGCAAAAAACATTGAATCAGGTTCAGGCGATTGTCAAAAACGAACTGGTAAAAGACGGACAGCAGGCTTACGACCGCATCATACTGAACGCGGGCGGCGGAAACGGGCTTTTTGGCGGCGGCAGCACCAACGCCGGCTCTTTGCGTATAAATTTGTTAGATTTTGATGATCAAATCATGACGGCCGACGAAGTGCAGGCGGTCATACGCCCATACTTTAATCAGTTTCCCGGCGTACAGTTCCGTTTCTCGTCCGGCAACATGATGGGCGGAAGCAGCAATCCGATAGATATTGTTCTGCATACGAACGATTTAGTTAAAGGCAAAACGATAGCGGATAAGATATCGGATCTTTTAAGCGAGCGTATAGACGCCGTAACGGAGCCGCAGGTAAGCCTTGACGACGGGCTTCCGCAGATTGAAATAGACCTTAACCGCGAGCGTATGTACGCGCTTGGACTTAACGCATACACTGTGGGCAACGAAATCAACGCGGCTGTTGCCGGCATAACGGCATCCCAATTTACGGAAGGCAATGATGATCTTGACATCGTGCTGATTCTGGCCGAAGCGGACAGGAACAGCCGCCCCGATCTTGACCATATCTTTGTGCGGAGTTCCATCACCGGCTTGCGCGTCCCGCTCTCAAATTTTGCTTCCTACAAAGAAGGGACGGGACCTATGACGATAAGCCGCGAAGATCAGGGCCGCGTCATACACATAACGGCCGGTATTAAACCGGGCACAAAACTTAACGATGTCGAAACGCAAATTCAGGATATGATAAAAGCCGAAATTCCGGCGGAAGAGGATGTTATTATAACTTATGAGGGCGATAACGCTGAAATGGTAAAAATGGCTATGAATTTCATGCTGATAATGATTGTCGCTGTCGCGCTTGTTTTCGGCGTCATGGCAAGCCTGTTTGAAAGTTTCCGCGACCCGTTCATCATCATATTCACGATACCTCTTAGCTTCATAGGCGTTGTAGCGATATATCTAATTACCGGCGACCGCTTCAATATACTTACCGCCGTCGGTATCCTTGTACTGCTCGGCGTCATCGTAAACAACGGCATTGTTCTGGTTGATTACACAAACCTGCTGCGAAAGCGCGGGTTTGGACTGGAAGAAGCCTGTGTCGAGGCTGCCGGCAACCGTCTGCGCCCCATACTGATGTCCACACTTACTACGGTTTTAGGTCTTGCGCCTATGGCATTTTTCCCCGGCGCCGGTTCGGAAATGGTCGCCCCGATAGGAAAGACCGTTTTCGGCGGTTTGACATTCGGCACCGTCATGACACTGTTTTTGATGCCCGCGATCTATGCTAAAATCAATAAGCATGACGATGAGCGCCGCGCAATCGCCGACATGAAACGTGAAGGCATAGCCTCCGGATTGAGCAAAGCGGATTTGAAAAGACTGGTGCTTGAAAAAAAGGCGGAACAGCACAAAAATGAAACTAAAATGGCGGAAGCCGCGAAAAATTCAAAAGAATTGAAAGATTGAAAGAATGAAGCTATTTGAGCTTCGTTCCGCAATGAAATTTATCAACTGCGGGGTCTTAGACCCCGCGACTGAGAGAGGTACACGTGAGAATAGAAATTGTAGCCAACTTAACAATTGAAGAAAATATTATGGACGAACTGCGCACCGAAGGCGTCGCGAAATTTTACACAAAGTTGCCGAATGTGCACGGTGTGGGCAGGCACGGCCCGCGTATGGGGGACTCGGTTTGGCCGGAAGAAAACTTTATAATGGTGGTATGGTGCGGTATGGACGAGGCGCTCGGTATTGAGCGCGCCGTAAACCGCGTAAAGAAGGAGTTCCCCAACGAGGGCATTAAACTGTTCGGCCTGCATGAAATTTATGCCAACGACAAACTGCTTTGAAACGCCGTTGACTGACGACAAAGGGATAGAAGAAGGAAAATGTAAAAAGGAAAAAGTAAGAAGTTAGGGAGGGAGCAAGTAAAAAGGGGGAAGCGCGTTGATTACAAAATGTAAAAAACTTGTGATATATGACAAGTTTATTGGCGCGGCTCCCCCTCGTTCCAAAGGTTTTGCTTCGCAAAACGCTTTTCCACTACCCCCACTCATTTTCTCCACCTGACACTAGTGTCTTGACATCTTTCAAACTGTTTGTAGTGGTCTCAAGACCGGAAGAAGAATATTTTACTTCAAAGTCGAAAAAAGAAAGAGTAAAGAGGGGGCTTTTAAAAACTTATTCGACTTCTTTGACTTCGCGGTTTATAAAATTCTTCATGTATCGAAGCTGTTCCAAAACTTCAGTTTTGGAACAAGCTCATCCACTGTTACAATCGTGTACGAACACTAGCTATACTACAACGCCGGGCGGATTTACAGAGGCTTGGGCTAAAGCTTTTAGCCGCACATCGGCGCGCCGTATCCTTTGCTGCGCTGTAATACGCTCAAAGTAAAACGGCTCGCTGTTCAAAACTTTTTCGGCCTCATTTTTAGAGTGCATTACACGGTCGCGGTCTATTTCCTCCGGCCAGTTGGCGGACTCAACCAACAGTATGGTTTTATGCCGTTTTACCTCAATTATACCATCATTAATAAAAGCTGTTTTCCAAACACCTTTTACATCTTTGATTTTTGATATGCAGCATTTTACCGGCGCGGTAAAACGGTCGTGGTTCGCGTAAACGCATATTTCACCATCCGCGATTGTTAATACAATAGCTTCTACCGAATCGGAAAAAAACAAGCGGTACGGGGTATATATTTCAAGCGTATAAGACAGCGGCATTTTCACCTCTATAACGAGCGGCGGAATCGCCGCTTATGTTTAATCGGACATTAACACGTAGTGTTAATGATTATTCATTGCTCATTCCTAATTCTTCATTGCTAATTGCCCACTGCTCGAAATCCCACTCGGGGTCATCCGTTCCAGTTCATCCACTGTGTAGCCCTGTTTCAGCAGGGTTAGGACTTTTCCCCATGCGGTCTTCTCGCCGCGCGCTTCTCCGCGCTCCTCCCATTTTTTAGTTAGTCCGGCTTCTTCCAGAACTTCGTCAAGCGTTATTTCTCCTGTCTTGTACATTTTCAATACCTCCTGTATCGTTTTCGCGTTCGCAAGCAGTACCGCGTACAGATACGCCGCTATCTCAGGACCATTCTTCTTACGACTCACTTCCAATATACTGCCGGCTGTTTCCGTGTTCAATTCTCTGTTCAAGCCTTTCAACCACAGGTTCTCGTCCGGCGATAGTTTTTTGCTTTCTATCACCTGTATCAGCAGCCAGTGCCCCGTTATCCGGTATATCCCAGGCGATTCTTCTTCCACAGCGCACCCTTCATCTTCGCGGATGTACTTAAAAAGTTCCTTGGGATGGCGGGTCTCAACAATGGTAACCGTCATCTCCCGCACGTCATGCCTGTTGAAAGCCGCGTAAAGGCAGGCATAGCCCAGCGTCTTGTAAAAATCATAGACAGAGACATAATCCTCAGGGCTCTTGTACTCCACCAGGTTGACGTTCTTGAATATCCGGGCAATGTTCTTATCAATGGTAAGCTCCGGCGCTTTTTTGATGATAAGCATGTCTATTTCCAGAGGTTCCGAGGTAAGCCGGTATTCGTCATGGAATTCCAGAAGGTCTTCATACTGCTCCAGTTCCATGCGCATGGCCTGGGCAAAAGCCGGGTGCCAGGGGATACGCTCAGGATTTCCCGGTTGTCTTTTCTCGGCCATACAAACTCATCCCACAAATAAAGTAAAAAGTAAAAGGGAAAAAGTAACAAGTACTCCTCTATAACGAGCGGCGGAATCGCCGCTTATGTTTAATCGGACATTAACACGCAGTGTTAATGATTATTCCTTATTTTTGTTTTTGGCTAAAACATCGTCTATGCTGCCCGCCATAAAAAACAGTTGCTCAGGGATATTATCCGCCTCGCCGTCCAGTATCATTTTAAAACCATGTATCGTATCTTTTACCGACACATACCTGCCCTCCGTGCCGCTAAACTTTTCGGCAACAAAGAAGGGCTGGCTACAAAAACGCTGCACTTTGCGGGCGCGCGAGACGGCAAGTTTATCTTCGGCGGAAAGTTCGTCCATACCGAGTATAGCGATTATATCCTGCAATTCATTGTAGCGCTGAAGAAGCTGCTGCGCCTGCCTAGCCGTCTCGTAGTGCTCATTACCGACAATAGACGGCTCAAGTATGCGTGAAGTGGAGGCCAACGGATCGACAGCGGGATATATGCCTAAGTCTACAATTTTGCGGTCAAGAACCGTTGTAGCGTCAAGGTGGGCGAAAGTCGTCGCAGGCGCCGGATCGGTAAAATCGTCAGCCGGCACGTAAACCGCCTGTACGCTCGTAATTGAACCGCGCGACGTGCTCGCAATGCGTTCCTGCAAAGCGCCCATCTCGTTTGCTAATGTAGGTTGATAGCCAACCGCGCTTGGTATGCGCCCCAAAAGCGCTGAAACTTCCGCTCCAGCCTGTATAAACCGGAAAATGTTATCGATAAACAGAAGTACGTCCTGACCGGATTCATCGCGGAAATTTTCCGCCATCGTTAAACCGGAAAGCGCCACGCGCATGCGCGCCCCGGGCGGCTCATTCATTTGGCCAAAAACAAGGGCGGTTTTTTTTATTACGCCCGAATCGTTCATATCGTTCCAAAGGTCGTTCCCCTCGCGGCTGCGTTCGCCAACGCCGGAAAACACTGAATAACCGGAATGTTTTGTGGCAATATTATGGATAAGCTCCATTATTATGACGGTTTTCCCTACACCCGCGCCGCCAAAAAGTCCTATCTTGCCGCCTTTTGCGTAAGGCGCAACAAGGTCTATTACTTTAATTCCTGTCTCAAAAACTTCTGTCGCCGGTTTTTGTTCGGCAAAAGGCGGCGGATCGCGATGAATTGTTTCATATTTTTTGCAGGAAAATGAGCCAAAGTCATCAATTATGTTACCGGTTACGCTGAACATTCGTCCTAAAACTTCTTCTCCTACCGGAACTTTTATAGGCGACCCTGTGTCTAACGCCTCTAAACCGCGCATTAGCCCTTCAGTAGCGGACATTGCGACACAGCGTACACGGTTATCTCCAATGTGCTGTAAAACTTCCATTACTACTTTGCGGTCGGATTGTCCTGTAATCCCGCTCTCAGCCTGTAAATTAACTTCCAGCGCGTTAAGGATTGCCGGCACTTCGCCTTCTTTGAATCTAACGTCTATTACCGGTCCCACTATCTGAGTTATAATTCCAACATTGTCCAATCGAAAACTCCTAGCTAAACGTGTATCAATCAATCTACTACTCCATGCCCCCCCTTGTCAACCATTTGCCATGGAGGCACATGCGCTCCGCGCTAACATACCCAAAGCAGCCTTCACTTCATGCCTTTGGTAAGGCAAGGGCGCTTGGCATACGCGCCCGCCAGCGGGTTTTCATGCGCTCCGCGTTAGCCCGCCAGCGGGTTTTCATGCGCTCCGCGCTAACATACCCAAAGCAGCCTTCACTTCATGCCTTTGGTAAGGCAATGGCGCTTGGCATACGCGCCCGCCAGCGGGTTTAACATACGCTCCGCGTTAGCCCGCCAGCGGGTTTTCATGCGCTCCGCGTTAGCGTCTTGCCGCCACAAACTTGTTTGCGCTGTTGGACGGGACACGGCGTTCATTCCGATAGCGGCTTTCGATGGTTTACCATTCGCGTTGGAGGCGACATAACTACGGTTTCTTACATACACAGAGTTTTGCTCCGCAAAACTCCCAAGCTCAACGCAGTTGAGCAGCAAACTTGTTTGCGCGCTTGCGGCGGTTAGATTTGGCAACGCCAACAAAAATGGTAGTAAACAGGTTTGCGTAGCAAACCTCTACAGATGATAAATTTCCTTACCATATCGAGCCTCCACTCAAACCAATACAACGCTTAGGATACCGCATCGAACCGCAGGTTCGCGCTTGCCCTGCGGAGGCTCATATGGAAGCGGCGGCTATCTTTTCGCGGACCAGTTCGCCGATAATTTCCGCCGGAGTCTTGTTCATGGCCTGGGCAACGGACTTAATGTAGCCTGCGGAAAATTGATCCAAAATTACCATGCGGTCACGGCGGTCGGTAAAAAAACCACCCGGCTTGCCCGCAACATTGGGCGGGTTAAGAGTCACCTCATCATCCAGCGCCCAGGCTTCTTCTTCAGTCATACGCGCCATGTCTGCCTCCTAAAATCCCGTCAGGGGGAGATATTTCCTTGTGCATTTCATCGCATGAAATATATTGACCGTATCGTCATCAATACGATTGTACATTATCTCAAGCAGCCGTTGCTTTGTATCATAGCCCAAAACCAGATATTTGTTATGAAAACCTTCCAAAAGGTCTTCATAAAGCGGATGCATTGCGGCCCAGCGTATGTCTTCTTCGCTTATATCGTGGCGAAAGGCCGCTTCGTTGAATTCAACGCCGTCATCCATACTATAAACTATACTCTAGTATCTACCTGACGACAACACGCGGCACGGGAAACGCAAAAGGCGCCTGACACCTAATAGAAAGAACCGTCCGGGTACAAGCCGGGCGGCTTTTTCCTAAAGAGCAAAGGGAAGAGGCAGGGCTGTCCCCCGTGTTTGCGGGGGATGGCGCTTTTGTTTAGATGAGAGACAAAATAAAAGATAACGAGTAGGCAAGAGTCTGTCTGTTATCTTTTACCTGTCTATTTCCTTGACTAAGGTTTAATACTGAGTATATACCTTGGTAAATTTGGTTCTGGATTTAATTATCAGAAATCTGCAAAGTGGGGCCTATTATTCTATCGGGTTATTAAAAAATGCCATAAAAATCTCGTTCACACGTTAAATGACCTTCTTTGTTAACTACCCTTATTGAAGGGAATTAAGTAGGATCTTTTATTTACTCATCTATTGGCGATTTGCGGAAGGGCGCGTTGCCGCATTGATATTAACGCTCATTGTTCACCGCTAACACCCGTATATTTTTCCAAGGGTGATATAATATAGGTGAAGCTGTTCCAAAACTTCAGTTTTGGAACAGCAACCTTAGATTTAATAGAAAAAGCGGGCCGGACTTTAGTCCGATTAGACCGATTTTTCGAAGAGCTTGTTCCATCGCAAACAAAGTTTGCGCACCATGCGCTTTAGCGCATAGTCGATTAGTTTTGGAACAAGCTCAGGTGTTAATGATTTTTATCACGAGGAGATTTATATGGAGAATTTTAAAAACAAATCATCCCCCCCACCCCCCGCCAAGCAGCAGATCCCCACGACGCGATACGTCAGTCCTTCCGGCGGCAATGACGACAATAACGGTGAAACAGCGGGGGCCCCTTTCCAGACGGTACAAGCCGCGCTGGCCAAAGTGGCTACGGATTATAACGGTTCATGGCCGGGGAAAAATACGGCAAATGAGCAATCGGCCGCAATCGTGCTGCTGGACACGCTCACGGTGGATGGCGACAGCAAGATCGAGATAAGCGGGAACGGGTTGTATCCGCCCCTCATCCTGCGGGCTCAGACACCGGTGCCGGAGGGAAATGTAACCCTGGCGGCGGCGTTTGACGGCCCCTGCTTACGGTTGGGCAAGGCGTAAAGCTGACGTTGCGGAACATCACTTTGAAGGGCATAGCCACCAACACCGTCCCCCTTGTTACGGTGGCCGGCGGGCATCTCGTCCTTGAAGCCGACGCGGTTATCAAGGACGACACGACCACCTGCGTCATCCCCGACGGCGGCTACGGGATCCTCACCTACGGCGGCGGCGTGCATGTGCAATCCGGAACCTTCACGATGAACGGCGGAACCATCAGCGGCAATTCCGTCAAGAGCGGCACTTTCGGCGGCGGCGTGTTTGTCGAAGTCACCGGCGCGTTCACTATGAATGGCGGGGACATCAGCGGCAATTCCGCCGGCGGCGGCGGCGGTGTGTTTGTCGGTTTCTTCAATCCTCTACTGACCTACACCGGCAGCAACACCGGAACCTTCATGATGAATGGCGGGACCATCAGCGGCAATTCCGCCACCAATCCCAGCGGCGACGCCTACTTGTTTAATCCCGGCGGCGGCGTGTATGTGGACACCGACGGCATGTTCACCATGACGGGCAGCGCCGTCATAAGCGGCAATACCACCATCTACAACAGCAACCAGGGCGATGCCGATGTATTCGGCGGCGGCGTGTATGTGAGGAGGGACGGCGTCTTCACCAAGTCCGGCAACAGCACTATTTACGGCTACAGCGCCGGCGACTCCAACAGCAACAAAGTCGTAGGCACTGACGGGTCGTCCATCTTGGCGAATAAAGGCCACGCGGCCTATGCCAAGGCCGACAGCAAACAACGCAACGGGATGGCGGCAGAGGGCGTGGATATGCGCTACAGGGTCTCTGGGCAAGGGGATACCGGCTGGGAGTAGTGAACAATTAACAATGCGGAATGAATAGTCAAATACCCCCGGGCAAAGCCAGGGGTTTGTTTTTGTGAACCGTTCAAAGCGGTTGATTTTGGAACCGCCTAAAGGCGGCTTTTGCGGTAAAAGTTAGCGCTGATTTTTGTTTTGAAATCGGAATCCCTGCTGTCATGTCAAGCCGCCTCAGTCCATGGAAAAAACATATACGGTGTTAGAATGTGTAGCTTAACTCAATCTTTACAAAGCTGTTTTTGTGGTACTGTCCAAACTGTCCCTCATCCCTGCCGCCGAATATGCCGCCCGAAACTTCCGCTTTAACGGCGTCTCTGGTCCAGATGAGCGCCGGCACGATAAAGAAATCGCGGTCTTCTATGTCCCAAAGCGCGGCGGCGCGGAGTTCAAGTTCGTCTCTCAGGAATTTTTTTGAGAGTATCGCCGTAATCTGCGTAAATGTTGTATCAGCGTCCGCCTCCATATCCAGCAGGGGATTTTCGCCGATTTTATTGTACAAAAGCCGTATCGTTTCGTTGCACTGAAGGTTAAAGTTGACTCCCCACACAATATCGCGGTCAAAACCTAGCGACCACAGAAGATGCGGGTTATAAACCGCGCCGTCGTCTCCGTCAAGGTCGTCCGTTATGTTGGCGGCGCACTCGGCTCGAATGTTATAACCCGCTATTACCTGCGCGTAATCCAAGCCGATTTGATGGTACGAGTTGTACCGCACGTCTATAGATAATGACGAGGGATCGGACGGGTCAAAATTCAACTTAAAAGCGGGTTTTGGAAGTCTGCCGTAGTAATACTGCGCTCCTATATCTGAGGAACCGACGCTGCTTGTAAAGCGCAGCCCTGCCTGCGCGTAGTTGATTGTTGAAGGAGGTGAAGGATCGGGATAATTGTTGGGGGGGATTAACGACAGCAGTTCGGCAATCTGACTCGGCGCCCAGCGTCCGTCCCACGCAAATTTAGTCGATTCGAAAACGGGAACAAAAACGCCCTCTAATTTAGAAAACTGCCCGATACGCGCCGTGGCGTGGATTAGCGGGCGGGCGATTTTAATGTCCATAGTGTTGCTTATGTCGGTTATTTCGCGGTTATCAAGCGGGTTAATCACATCAAGCGGGCCCAAACTATCCGCCTTGCCCCAAACGAGTTTACGCAAGCCTCCTTCAATTTCAAGATTGCCAAAATACGCGCAGAGGTAGGCCTCGTCAAAGTCAATAGGAAAATCTTGCTTTTCCTTGTCGGGTGATAATTTCAAATTGATTATAGCATCGCCAAAAGAATTTCCGGCGTAAAAATTGAGTTTACCGGAAAACACATTGCCAAGCCGCGTATGATCGGCGCCTTCGGAAAAATCATCAACATAGCCCAACAATGAAGCCGAAACTTCTCCGCCTACCGTTACCGCAAACGGTATAGCATCAAAATCCATGTCATCAGTATCTTCATCAGAAAACCCGAAATCCTGGGAAAATATCGGCATGGCAAGGACCGGTATCAGCGCCAAAAAAATCAGATTGAATTTCCGGCTCATCTTGTCCTTCCTGTTTCAAGGTATGCCGTGGTAAAGACAGACTCCGGTATCGGATCGTCGTATTTGACTATCTCGCTATAAATTATGGTGGATGTGCCGGCTGCCTGCGTGGATACTTTTGTCTGCATTGGAGTAAGCCTGTCCTGAACATCCCTAAAGTCCGACGTTTCCATTATTTTAACCAAGGTTCCCCGGCGGTCGTGCATCTCGCTTCTGTATATCAGCGATTTGTCTTTGTCGACCCATGAAATTGTCTTGGAATACTGGTACGAACTATCTTTTGGGACGGATTGAATGACATAGCAGGGCGCGCCGTTCAGCGTCTCTTCCCGCAAAATCGTATAGGTGTCAAGGTCTACATCACGGTTCAAAGCCGACATATCATCGTAGGAAAAATCCGTTCCCATGAAACTGCCGCCCCCTTCGGAGGCGGCAATGCGGCGGACTTTTTTAAGACTTGGCAAATATATCCAGCGGTCTGAACTGCCGTCAGTATTATCTATGGTCAAAAAGCGCGTCCCGGCCACATTTGCCGGACTCTGGAATACAACAACCATGCGCTCGTTGCCTTTAACATCGTCTTTAGAATACTGGTCAATCCTGCGTTCCGTAGTCGAGCCGTTTTTAGCGCGTATCTCCATGCGCGAGCGGGTAGAAAGAGTATCTTTTTTGATACGGTTTTTTGCCGCGTCCATGATCGAGGCCGCATCCTGCGCATTCAGCAAAGACGCCACCGCCAACAAAGAAATGATAAATACGGTAATTCTTTTCATTTTACACCTCTAATTAGAGCGGCGGAATCGCCGCTCATGTTTAATCGGACATTAACACTTTTGTGTTAATGCCACCTCTATTAACGAGCGGCGGAATCGCCGCTCATATTTAATCGGACATTAACACATAGTGTTAATGAACACCCCTATAACGAGCGGTATCGCCGCTCATAATTTTACTATCAGCGGGGGTTTAATGCCCCGCCGCTTAAACCTTTAACACAACAGGCTGATTTTTTGCCCCATAAATGAATTTTGGCTTTATTGTCGTAAGCAGTACGGGAATAACCGTAAGGCTTACAAGCGCCGTTATAAACATACTCAACGCGACAAGAGCGCCCAAATTGGATAGTATCCTGAATTGGGAAAAGGCCAGCACGCCAAAGCCGGCGCCCACGGACACCGCGTTAATAATTATCGCCTTGCCGCATCCTGTAAATACCTTGAAAAGAAAATCTTTGCCGGAACCGGTGTCGTTTTGATATTCCCGCTTAAAGAAGTCAATAAAGTGAATCGTATAATCTATGCCTATACCGACGGCAAGGCTCGCTATAAGCGCCGTACCTATATTAAGGTTTATATTGAGGAAGCCCATTATCGCAAAATTGCCCAGTATAGCGATGCTTAGAGGCACCGCGCCGATAAATCCGGCGATAAATGATCGGTACGACAGCGCTATGATAATGAATACCATAAGTACTGAAACAAATAAGGATATAATCTGAGAGCCGACAATCAGGTTGGCTACCGCGCTCTCCATCATCGCGCCGCCGCTGACCATGACCCGCACTGTTTTTGGGAAATTCACATCAATATAATTTTTAATCGTAGCGACAACGGCTTCTATTTCGTTATTGCTAGCCACGCGAAGCTGTATCGTCATTTTTGCGGCGGTCGGCTCAAGCGGGTCGTTTGAATAGTCAAAACTATCGTCGCCGGAAAGCAGTACCAAATAATTTGAAACAAGCTGCCGTAATTCTTCCGGGGATTTTTTGCCGTAACGTTCCGGCAGAGCGGGAATCTCGTAGTATGAAAAGCCGTTGTAATTTGTAAGCCGTTCAAGTTCGCGGACAAGATCCGCGCCGCTCAAGTTTGGGGACTTTCCTGCGGCGGTATCAAGCATAGCCACAATATCGGCGGCGCTGTACTGGTCCAAAGTTTTGCCGCCGGTATACTCCGCGCCTTCAGCATCCTCAAGAGCTTCCGCAACTATCGCTTCAGAGTTGGCCGGTGTATCAAAGCCTTCCGCCTCGTCAAATCCAAACCCAAAACCTTCTCCATCATCAAAGCCAAAACCATCAAACCCAAAATCCCCACCGGTGTCGGACGGCTCAGAAACAGGCCGCAGACCGCCGGGACCTTCATCAACATTGAACACTTGATTAACGCGCTTTATGACATCGGTGAAGCCCACAACATTACCCACATCAGGAACCCGTTCCATAAGGTACGAAGAAAAATTGTCCATCGCGCTTAACACCGCCGGATCAAGCAGTTCGTCGCTGGAATCCGCCTCTACAAGGATAGTTACTTCACGTGAACCGCCAAAATACTCCCGTATAAAGCGGTCGGACTTGCTTATATCAGTATCATCCTTAAAAAATTCGGTGATATTATTATCGACAACCAGTTTTGAAAGCCCGTATCCTGAAAGGGCAAGAGCTATAACGGTAAGCGCTATCACAAGAATTCGTTTTCGCGCAATGGCGACAAATGTATTTCCTATGACGCTGTTCGCCGTATAATCGCCGCCGCCGTCTTTTTTCGTGTGTTCCTTTAACACTCGCGGCCCGCGTATCAGCAATACAGACGGTATCAGCGTTACCGCCACAATAAAAGAAACCAGCACGCCAAAGCTGGAAAAATAACCGAAGTCGCGCATTGGCAAAATAGATGTAAAACAGAACGAGGCAAAGCCGGCGAATGTAGTCAGCGAAGCCAGAAATACAGGCTTTATCAGCTTACGCATCAGCAAAAACACAAGCGCGCGATGCTCCTCTACGCTCAATGACCGGTTCCTCGTATCTTCCATGTAGTGGGTTACCACATGAATACCGTAAGCGCTGCCGACAGCCATCAGTATTACAGGCAAAACGGTGCAAATGACAGAAAGTTTTACCCCAAACAGAGGCATCGCTCCTATTGTCCATATAACCGCTACGAGCACCGTAAGAAGCGGCAGCACGACAAAGGTAAAACGCCTGAATGAAAAGAAAAGCACTATCAAAACAATAAGCGCCGCAAGCGGGATCAGTATTGCCAAGTCTATTCCCATAGCCTCGTTAATGGTCGCGCTGATTACCGATATTCCGGTAACATAGACTTCGGCAGTACCGGCAAACATTTCTTTCGCGGTTTCGCGTATTTCTATCATGCTGGCGACTACATCGGGATGCCCGGCATCTTCGGTCTTAACACTGAGGTTGACGATTATCTGCGCCGCGGAAAGATTGTCCGAAACAAGAACGCCGCGGTACATGTCCCATGACGCGATACGCCGTTTAAGCTCGGCTATCTCTTCCGGCGTTCCCGCAAAGTCTTCCGGCACCAAATCCTCGACTATGATGCTGTCGGCGTTTCCGGTTATGTACTGCGAGGACATGATCGAATTGACGTTTTTGACGAATTCGACCGTCTCTACAAAATCGCCGTACTCGCGCATACGCGCAAGAAACGCCGGATCAAAGACCGTGCCATAAGGCCGTTCAAGTCCAATCATAATCATTAACGAAGGCTCAAGCACTTCTTCAATGTGTTCCGCAATCACGCGGACTTCCTGCTCTTTTGGAATAAAGTTTGTATTGTTGTTGTCCATTTCGGCTCTTGGAAGCTGAATGGCAAAAAAAACCGTTATCGCGGCTATAACAACT
>JAISCO010000156.1 GCA_031265535.1 Spirochaetaceae bacterium
GGCGATGAAATTTCACTTACCGAAGGCATAACCGAATATACGATAACGGTTAAAAGAGAGGGGCCTGACTCAATATCATACGAACTTACCCAATCATACAAGTTTACCGTAAGCTACGAGCCCGACCTTGCGCTAAAGTCCATTGAGCTTTCAAGCGCCGGACATGACGAATGGACGCACACAATACTGGTTCAAGACGGGCAGCCGCTTATGTTTACCGTCCCTTACGACAGCGCTATTATCGCCGCAAGCCCGAATAATGATACTGAGGTTAACTTAGCGGCAAACATGACGGCCGGTGAAGGCGTTTTGTCTTCCGTGGGGGCGAACACCTGGGCGCTTAAATATACCGGTGATAACGGCCAATCCATTCACTCAACCGCGCGTATTATATCAAGCAAAAATGTAGGCATTAAACTTTATACAAAAACATATATTCTGAATATTGAAAAAACCGTAGACCCTGATTACCCGACAAGTTACTGGGCAACGCAAACAGGCACAGGCAACGGCTTAAGTATTGTAAAAGAGGATGGCACGTATTACGAGGTACATACATTCATATCCAGCGGTACGCTCAGCTTTCCTACCGATGACACTGCTACTACCGAGTATCTTAAAACTGCTAAATTCGATTATCTTATCGTAGCGGGCGGCGGGGGCGCGGGCGGCGACGATGGGAGCTTCCAAAGCGACTTTCCCGGCGGCGGGGGCGCAGGCGGACTGTTGTATAAAACCGGGCAAACCCTCACGCTGACGGCTGGGTCTGTTTCGGTAATGGTCGGAGCGGGAGGCGCGGGAGGCCAACTCTATAAGCAGGGCGAGAACGGTAAAAACTCCGGAATAGGGACGACTATTGAGGTTACCGGAGGAGGAGGTGGCGGTGGTGGCGGCGGCACGCATGATGCTATGACCGGAAAGAACGGCGGGTCAGGCGGCGGCGGCGGGGCAGGCAAAAGCGGCAATGGCTACTATGGCCCTGGAGGCACGGGCAAGAATGGCGCCAATGACATAAAGGGACACAATGGCGGCGCTGGCGCCAGTGCTACATGGAATGATGGCGGCGGCAGCGGCGGCGGCGCGGAAGGCCCTGGGGTTGTGGGAAACGGGAACGGAGTTGTAGTGGCAGGCGGCGCTCCCTGGAACGCGGCCAATGCAGGCGCTTCCTGGATTAGTACCGTTACCCAAAAGAATGAGTTTTCACGCGGCGGCAACGGCGGCGGCAATAACGGTCCCGGTAATCTTGGCGACAGAGCAGGCAAAAACTACGGCGACGGGGGTTTGGCCGGCAACAACACGAATCAGTACGGCGGCGCCGGGCACAGCGGCATAGTGGTAATCCGCTTCCCGGCAAAGTCGAATCCTCCCGTTAGTGATGGTGAGTAACGGCGTTTTATAAGCCCCCCGCTCAACACGAAGTGTTGAGCGGGGGGCTGCTATTCACGGGTCCCAACGACTCCTTATGTGCCAGCTTTAACCTGGGATGCTACAGCGGTTCTTGATATTCCCTATTTAATAGGGTATATTTCAAGGTAGAAATATGACCCGTGAATTTGTGATGATGCCGGAATTCGACCGCCAGTGGCAAAAACTGGGCCTGGGCGGCAATGAACTCCGTCAATTGCAAAGGCCCTAATACAAAACCCTAAAGCGGGGCGCGTAATACAGGGAACCAAAGGGTTGCGCAAAATACGTATTGCCTTTGAAGGGCAGGGAAAAAGCGGAAGCGGCAGGGTTGTTTATGTGGATTTTACCGTCCATGAAACGGTTTATCGCATAACTGCCTATCCCAAAAATGAGAAGGACAATCTATCCAAAGCCGAGCGAAATGCAATCACCAAACTGATTGTCCGGCTGGAACAAGGCTTAAAAGAGCAGGGGAACTCAAAATGAGCATTTACGAAAGCATAATGCAGGGCTTGACCGAAGCCCTAGACTACCAACATGACAAAATCAGCGCACGAAAAACAAAACTGACTATAAAGTCAGTGGATACTTTCAACAATAATGACATCAAGCGGATACGCCAAAGAACCGGTTTAAGCCAGGCGATGTTTGCCGGTTCGCTGGGCGTCTCACCAAAAACGGTGGAAGCGTGAGAAAACGGCAGAAACAAGCCGGAAGGAGCATCCCGTCGCCTGCTTAAGATAGTTCAGGAATAACCCTGGGTTTTTAAGGCAATTTCAGGCTGAGAAGTATTGAGGATGTATGCCTATTTAAATTGACTTTTCTTGGGTGGAAGTATTATAGCCCTGTCCCGCCCAACGAAGCGGGAAGACGCTTGCGTGTAGACACATGAGAAACCGGCTCGCTTCCAGCCGCGTATGCCAAACGCCCTTTTCGGACCCTACGGCAGAACCCGAAGCCTGTTTTGGGTATGCTGCCGCGTAGCGGACTTTAAACCTGGCAATGCGTGTTGCGCTTTCCGCCGAAACGGTATACATTTAGCTTATGAAAGCCAATCGCAAGTACAAAGACAGCGTGTTCACCCTCCTCTTTAACGACAAAAAACGACTCTTGGAGCTTTACAACGCGGTAAACGGAACATCGTTTACAAACGAGGACGACATAGAAATCAACACGCTGCAAAACGCGCTGTTCATGGGCATGATCAACGACATATCCTTCACCATCGCCGGTATGCTGGTTGTGCTGGTCGAGCATCAGTCCACGATAAACCCGAATATGCCGCTGCGCCTCCTCTTGTACATGGCGCGGATTTACGAAAAAATCATCGACAACAGGCGGCTGTATTCTAGCAAAAAGATAAACGTGCCCCGCCCGGAGTTCATCGTGCTGTATACCGGGAAGGAAGATTTTCCCGCCGTAAAGACGCTAAAGCTGTCCGGCCTGTTCAAGGAAACAGGAAGGCACGATAAGGCACAGTTGGAACTAGAAGTAACGGTATACAACATAAACAAGGGCGTGAATCCTGCGATAGAAGAGAGAAGCCCCACATTGGGCGGATACGCCTGGCTTGTGGCGAAGGCGCGGGAGAACGAGGCTGCCGGACTGGACAGGAACGAGGCGGTAAAGGGAGCGGTGCGTTTCTGCAAAGCCAGAGGGATACTGGCAGATTTCTTAAAAAAACACGGATCGGAGCAAAGAGAATATGTTACTGACAGAATGGAAATGGAAAGACGCTTTACAAGTTGCCCGGGAGGAAGCCCGGGAGGAAGCCCGGGAGGAAGGCAGAGAGGAAATTGCCAGAAACGCGCTGTCTGAAGGAGCCTCTCCTGAATTTGTGCGAAAAATTACCGGCCTTGATCTCGAGGCCATCACGCAGCTTGCCGCGCGGTAACAAACCGCGCCGCGCCCACCCCTTTTAACGATGGTCTTACGAGAGTGTGGTTCGTGGTAAACTGAGAATTGCCGGGGCCTCACCGGGCAATGCGTGTTGCGTGAAAAGATTACATGGCAAGAGAACGCTTTTTTCAAAGAAAAGCGGAGCGTGACGCGGGCAATGGCAGTCTAATTTTAGGCGGAAGGCCGTAATTAACCGTAAAACTAAACTTTAATGCGTGCCTTTGCGCCAAGTATTCCGGTAGGTTTAACAAGAAGTATGATTATCAGGATGGTGAACGAAACGGCGTCAGCGTACTGCGATGAAATAAAACCTTTGGTAAGAGTTTCGGCTATACCAAGCACGATGCCGCCCAGCATCGCCCCGGGTACCGAGCCTATGCCGCCCAGCACCGCCGCTACAAAGGCTTTGAGGCCGGGCATGACGCCCATCATAGGTGAAATTTGCGGATAAGCAAACGCGAACAGGATGCCGCCTGACGCCGCAAGCGCCGAGCCCAGCGCGAAAGTAAATGAGATTGTCCGGTCTACGGAAATACCCATCAAACTTGCCGCCTGCCCGTCAAACGAAACGGCGCGCATCGCTTTTCCTCGTTTTGTGTGCACAATGATGTACTGAAGAGTTATCATCAGCGCGGCGGATACAACAATTACGATTATCTGTATATTCGAGATTGAGATTGGCCCCAGATTGACGTTATATGTAGACGGACGCGGAAACTGGCGCGGGTTAGCGCCTATAAACGGTATAACACGAGCGCCGTTCTGGAGAATAAGCGAAACCGCTATCGCCGTAATAAGCGAGTTAAGACGCGGCGCGGAACGGAGCGGCTTGTACGCCAGCCGTTCTATCGTTACGCCGAGCGCCGCGCAAACCGCTGTCGCAAACATAAAAGCAAAAATTATGGACAGCGGAGAGACGCCTAGTTTTATTAACACAAAGTATCCGGCGTACGCGCCCGCCATAAGGATGTCGCCATGAGCAAAGTTTATCAGCAGGACAATTCCGTATACCATCGTATAGCCGAGCGCTATAAGAGCGTAGATGCTACCTAACGAAAGACCGTTTATAAGCTGCTGTATAAAAATTAAAAGCGTGTCCGCCGATGCCATTTGTCAAAAACTATCGTAATTCGATGCCGGTAATGTTGTCCGCGGGAACGGAAAATACTATTCCTTCAGACTTTGAATTTTGCCCGTGTGATTTACTTACCGCTTCCATTATGGGTTCCTTCTTTTCCCGCGTTGTCAGTATTATTATAATTTCCTTTTCGTTCTGTACAGAGATACCGAATATTTTTGCTGGCCCCGTTTTTGAAAGCCCGCGGGCATTGATAACAGTCCCGCCGCCTGCCCCGGCTCCCCGCGCTACAGTCATAAATTCATCACTGTAACCTTGATTCAAAATAGCGATAATCAGGTCAAATTTTCTGCCCATCTGTTTTTCGTCCTTTTCGGCTTTGTGTTCGCCCGCATTCACGGCCGCAGAGGACGCTGCCACCGCGTCCGCCGCTATCAACTTTAGTATAGGATTGTTTATTGCCGACATCGGAATAGAAAATCCTATACCTGTACCCGGATGGTTAAGTCCGAGTTTCCGTCCCACTTCGTTCATCAGTGAAGGTATCATCACGTCCTGTTCCAGACAGAATATGACGGCTTTATTGGTTGCGCCAATCCCCAGTATATCAAGGATTTCGGAACTTGCGGTGCCCGTACCCTTGCATACAAAATGATAGCGCAGATTACTTTGGGCAAATATCGTGCTGATAATTTTTATCTTGCTCCAGTCAACAATAAATATAACCAGCTTTATGACCGGTGTATTGAGATCGCCATTCATTTAATAATCCGCCTCCGGGTAAACAATAATTTTGCCCGCGTCTTCCGTGTCCAATAGCCCTACGCCTGCCGCGATCTTCTTTACCCTCATATTGTATGCGAGCCCCATTATTTGAATGACTATCAGCGGGGCCAGCGCGACAAACGCCACAACACCGAAAGCCTGTGTCATTATATCGCCGCCTGAGCCTTCGCAGACGCCTATCGCAAACGGCAGCAGGAAAGTTGAGGTAAGCGGCCCTGAACATACGCCGCCGGAGTCAAAGGCTATACCCACAAATATACGCGGCACAAAAAAAGTCAACACAAGCGCTATAACATAACCCGGCACAAGTATCCACATGATAGGTATATTCAGAAGAATGCGTACCATGGTGAGCGCCAAAGCGAAAGCCATCCCTATAGCAAGCGAACGCGCCATGGTTTTTTGCGGTATCGCGCCCGAAGATATGTCTTCCACCTGTTTATTTAAGACGTGAACCGCCGGTTCCGCCATTACGAGGAAGTAGCCGACCAGAACGCCAAACGGTACCAGTATCCAGCGGAACGGCGCCGACGCTATTTCCGAGCCTAAAAGTAATCCGACAGGAATAAAACCCACGTTTACGCCTGTCAAAAAAACTAAAAGTCCTATCAATGTATAGAAAAACCCTATGCTCATGCGTTTAAGCTGGCGTTTCTTAAAACGTTTGGAGATTACTTGAAAAATCAGGAAAAAGAACACAAGCGCGGCGAGCGCCACAAAAACATCTTTCGTGTAATGCGGAAGTTCCTCCATGAAACTTACCGCAACATCACGCGATGTAGCAATGGTAGGGACTGTGTGATCCCCGACATTCGCGCTGTCGGGAGTAAAAATTATACC
>JAISCO010000159.1 GCA_031265535.1 Spirochaetaceae bacterium
TGTTTGCGGCGGCGGATATGGTGCGGGAAAAACTTAATATAAATGTAAAATGTAATCTTTTGGGCTTCCAGCAGCGTGGTGGAAGCCCCAGCGCCGCCGACCGCATGTTCGCGGCAGCTATTGCCGGACAGGCCCTGGCCGCCATAGAAAAGGGCGTGTCCAAAAAGTATGTAGTATATTCAAACGGCGGCTACAGTTACCGGGATCTTGAAGACGCCCGGCAAAAGAAAATTTTTGATAATTACGGTTTTTAACCGGTAATGGGCGTGGTTACGGCAATGCGTATGAGTGTATGGGATCGCCGCGAAATGATCTGTGAACTTTTGGCCTTGAATACCGAATTATCTGTATCGGATATAGCCGGACGGCTGGGCGCCAGCGAGGTTACTGTCCGCAAAGACCTTAACGCGCTAAGCCGCGAAGGGCTGGTGGAACGGGGGCATGGTATAGTACGCCTTACGCACAATACGGGAAGGCGCTACTCGCTGCAAAAGGAAATGAACGTCAATATTCAGTTAAAAGAGCAGATAGCTGTGGCCGCGGTAGAGATGGTGCAGGACGGGGAAGCCGTCTTTTTGGGGCCGGGTTCTACCTGCGGCGCTATTATGCGGCGGCTTGTCAAAAAAAACAATATTGTAATTATCACAAACGCGGTTAATTTTGAGCCGCTGCTGGAAAATGTATCAAACAGCCGGATTATTTTTTTAGGCGGCGAGTATAGTTTTCTGCAAGGCGCGGTTATGGGCATAATTTCTCTGGATACGCTCAACTCTCTTAACATCACCAAGTTTTTTTTGGGCGCCAACGCGATTTCCGCGGAAGACGGCATTACCAGCGAAAATCTGAACGACACCGGTTTTATCAAGATGATGATAGAGCGTGTCAAAGAGGTGATTGCCGTAGCTGACCATACTAAATTCGGTAAATCCGCAGCCATAAGGCTTACGCCCATCAACAAAGTGAATAAAATCATAAGCGACCGGGGCCTAAGCGAGTATCAACAGGAACAAATCCGCCGTCAAGGCGTAGACCTCGTCCTAGTCTAACCCGCCACCCGCCAGCGGGTTTCAATGCGCTCCGCGCCGGCATACCCAAAGCGGTCTTCGGTCTCTGCCTTCTGGTACGAAAACGGCGTTTGCATACGCGCCCACCCGCCAGCGGGTTTCAATGCGCTCCGCGCCGGCGTACCCAAAGCGGTCTTAGGGGTGTCAAGTCTTACTTTTCCCTTTTACTTTTTACTTGTTTTGAGTAATTGAGCGCGGCTGCCTCATTCCTCATTCCTCACTGTCCACTGCCCACTGTCCACTGCTCACTGTTAACTGCTCACTGCTAACTGCTCATTGTTAACTGTTAACTGTTAATTGCTAACTGTTCAAGGACTTTCACTAATTTCTGCTATATGATATATTTAGCTGGTTAATAGGGAAAATTGATGAAACAAAGACGCCTTTTTATGCTGCTTGCTGTTGCCGCCATACTTCTGTCAAAACCCGCGCTTGGGTTTACGCAATCGACATATACATTAAGTGAAATTGCGTCCGATCTTAAAGATGTTTCAGACGATATTAGAGGCGCTCTGGCATTTAGCTCCCTGATAGGCCTTGCGTGGTCGGATACTTATGTAGGGCAGCTAATTGGTATGCCGCCGCATTGGGGTATTGGTCTTAGCATGGGCATTACATCGTTAAAGGCGGATAGGTTAAATGATCTTCTGGGCAAATTCGGTTATACCAGTGATTTTGCTCTTGCGGATAAACCGCTTTTACTGGCTTACACCATAGATCTTCGCATTGGCGGTTTTAAGCAGCTGCCGTTTGATATCGGCATTAAATGGGGCTTGCTGCCGTATGCGCCCCTGTTTGGTGATATAAGTTATGAAATCAACAGTATGGGCCTTGATTTTCGCTGGGAAATAGTGAACGGCTGGCTGGATACACCTTCTTTTTCCGTTGGGTTTGAAATAGACAGCGTAACAGGAGGACTAAGGAATACAGGCAATACAACTTTGACCGGATTAAGCAGCGACATTGTAGTTGGAGGCGACTCGACTGCCGGACTTGTTTGGGAAGTGCTTGTTTTTAGTCTTAAAGCGCAGGTCGCCAAAAATTTTTGGCGACCGCGTCTTAACATGTACGCCGGACTGCGGCTTGGCGGCTATTATGCAAAAACCGGCTATGAACTTAGCGGCGGCGACGGTATTATGATTGGCGGTACTCCCCTCAATCAAGCCGACTTGAGCGGACTGGCGTCAGCATTGGACAGTGCTTCAGGAAATAATACTACTTTTTCGGTGGATGAAGATACCATCACCGGCTTAAGGGAAGACTTTGGCGCTGCCATTGCTTTCTACACCGGACTTGCCTTTCATTTTAACAGTATAACCTGCCTTGATATTTCACTGATGCTGGACGTTATAAACTTTGGATTTGGGACAAGTATAGGTTTTAGATACCAGCAATAGAAAGTTTCAACATAGCCGGGAAAACAGTGCGCTCAATGCGGCTAAAATTTTAGATACCAGCAATAGAAAGTTTCAACATAGCCGGGAAAACGGTGCGCTCAATGCGGCTAAAATTTTATATACCGGCAATAGCAAATAAAAAGTAAAAGGTAAAAAGTTTTATACACCGGCAATAGCCGGTTCCCAAAATACCGGGAAAACGATGCGTTCAGTGGAGGTAAAAAAGATGATAAACACATCGTTAATGGGTTACGGCAAAGTGCTTTTGATGGAAGGCGAGAAGAAAGGCAGAAAGGCAGGCAGAAAGGCAGGCAGAAAGGAAGGCGAAAAGAAAGGTAGGATGGAAGTACTAAATCTGATAAAAACGGGTTGCTCAATGGAAGCCCTGAAAGAACGGCTGGAGGCTGAACTGGCGGCGGCATCCAAGCCGCAAACAATTAGCAATGCGCAATGAGGGATGAGCAATTAACAATGCCGGAGCCGGGTAACGCCAGAAAAGACTGGAAAGATCAAGCGGACGCGCATTATTCCGCGCAGTACAAAAATCTTGATCCGCGGGAGATTGCGGAGCGCTGCAACTTGCCGTTTGAAGCGGGAATTTTCTCACTTAGGCTGATGGGGGTGGATTATAGCGCCTCTTTCCCGGAATTCGAACTGCGCCAAAGGTCCGGCAAAACCGAAAACCTCATCATGGATGAGAGTATCCGTGTCCTGATACTGCGCTATCTTTGCCGCGGAAAATGGACGGCGCCCGGAGGCAGGCAGCTTTCATACAGCGATATTCCTTGGGGTAATTTATATTTTAGAAATTTTGAGGGGCGGTGCATCAAACGCATTGAAAATACTTTTGGTAACGACACGACAGGATTTTCTAAAATTTTTGAAGAAAATGAAAGCCTAAGAGCGGAAAAACTTGCGGGTAAAGAGTGCGCTTGGCGTTTTGAATTCTTAAGCGGTATATTCATAAGTATAATAATTTGGGAAAAGGATGAAGACTTTCCGGCAAAAGCGCAAATTCTTTTTGATGACAATTTCCCGGCCGCTTTCAGCGCGGAAGACACGGCTGTCGCGTGTGATATTTGTATTTCCCGGCTTAAAAAAATGAAAGACAAACATGGGTAACACAGGCATAAAAAACGTGATTGCTTTTACCGGCGGCGGGACAGGGGGGCATATATACCCCGGACTTGCGGTTGCCGCGGCGCTGCGGGATATTTCCAGTTTCGGCATTGTTTGGATTGGGTCCAAAAACAAAATTGACCGGACTATTGTCGAAAACGCCGGAATAAAATTTGAAGAAATCAGCAGCGGAAAACTTAGACGTTATTTTTCGCCGAAGAATTTTACCGACCTTTTTAGAATTATAGCCGGTTTTTTTTCATCACTGGTGTTATTAAAAAAGTATAAACCTTCGCTGTTATTTTCAAAAGGCGGGTTTGTCAGCGTGCCCCCCGCCGCGGCGGCATTCACGCTTCGCATACCGGTATATACCCACGAATCGGATTTTAGCCCGGGTCTCGCTACAAAAATCAACGCATATTTCGCGGATAAAATTTTTATCACTTATAAACAGACTGCTTCGTATTTTAATAAAAAACTTTTAAATAAAATAATACAGAGCGGTAATCCTGTGCGCCCTGAATTCTATGCCGCAAATCCTGAAAAAGGACGTTCATTCCTGAATATCCCGCCGGATGAAAAAATATTGCTGGTTTTGGGCGGCAGTCAGGGCGCGGCGGAATTGAACAGTTTGGTAGAAGAGTGCCTTGCCGGATTGACCTCCAATTTTGTTGTTGTTCATCAAACCGGAACTGTTTGTAAATCGAATACGGATAAGACACAGCCGCGTTATATCAGGCTTTCATACATCAAAGATGAGATGCCGGATATACTAGCCGCCGCGGCTCTGGTGCTGGGCAGGGCGGGAGCCGGGACTATTTGGGAGTGCGCCGCTGTCGGCCGTCCCATGGTTCTTGTTCCATTGAGCGGTTCCGCGACACGCGGCGACCAGATAGAAAATGCCGAATTCTTTGCGGAAAAGGGCGCGGCGCGTATGCTGGTAAGGCCGGACGCGGCGAAATTGCTTGAAACGCTCAACGAGTTAGCGAACGATGAAGAACAATTGACCGCAATGGCGGCGGCTTCGGCACAGATTGGAACAACGCGCGGCGCTCCGGTTATCGCGGAGCATATAGTTAAACAGATTTTGGAGAAATAAAACTTATGTCTTACGCGCTGATTGATATTGTTCTTATGCTGCTGCTTTTGATCATCACTATACGCGCCGCGCTGCACGGTTTTGTGGAAGAAGTTTTTGGGGTCGCGTGGCTGATACTTGGATTGATTTTCGCGGTTAAATTTTATGTTAAAGGCGCGGCGTTCATACGCACAAAAATTTTACAGGATGTAAAAATATTGCCGGAAGTTCTGGCTTTTATCGCGCTGTTTTTAATTGTGTTTGTAATCGTAAAAGCCGTTACATTTATGTTAAAAGATATTATTGAAAAAATAAGACTTGGTGGATTGGATCATTTCCTTGGGGCGCTGTTCGGAATTTTGGAAGGTCTGGCCGCGGCGGCGCTTGTAATATTTATTATTAACGTACAGCCGCTTTTTGATAAGGATGCCGTTCTAAAAGGCAGCATTTTTAATCAGGTTTTATCCGGCAGCATTAAATCTGTACAAGAAACGGTTACAAAACAGGAGGGTGCGCCGCCTCTTATTCCGGCGGATATTGGCAACACGGAGAAAAATTAACTTGTTTGAAAATATGATAGGTCAGCCGGTTACCGCGCGTTTACAGGCCGATATGGCTCACAATGTACTCGCGCCCGCCATGCTTTTCGCGGGGCCGCACGCTTCCGGCAAGGGTACGGCGGCGCTTGAGATGGGGCGCGCTTTCTCCTGCGAGACCGAGAACGCTCCGTGGAACTGCCGGTGCGTCAACTGTATGCATCACCGCCTCCTTTCACACGACGACCTGATTGTAATGGGGCCGCGTCCCTTCTCCGCCGAAATTGCCGCCGCCCGCGCCGCGTTTCTGCGCGACACCGCGTCCGCAAGCTCAAAAACTTTGTTTGTACGCTCTGTCCGTAAGCTGTTGATGCGTTTTTCACCGGTACTTTGGACAGACGACTCTAAAATTTCAAAGCTGAACGGTATACTCGAATCAATAAATGAAACGATGGAAGAGTTGGATTTGCTCTGCAGCGCTGAGGGTAACGCGGAAAAGATAACTAAAATATGCGATTCCGTGATCAAACATACGCTGAAACTTGAAGCGGAGGGGATGACGGATACAATACCGGTTTCGCATATACGCAGCGCCGCCTACTGGCTGCGGATTGCGCCTTCCGGCAAGCGCAAATTGCTGGTCATAGAAAACGCCGATCGTATGCAGGACGCGGCGCGTAATTCTTTGTTAAAAATTTTAGAAGAGCCGCCCGGTACCTGCGCGATAATTTTTTGTTCGTCAAAGCCTGAAGCCCTGCTCGAAACGATTGTTTCGCGTCTGCGCCCATACATTTTTGCGCGGCGCGGTGAAGAGGCGGACACGGAAGTTGTGCGGCGGGTTTTCAAAGACAGCAAAGACGCTATTCCCGCACACAGCAAGGCGGAAAGCGGTATTACCGCGTATCTTGATACATTTTTACCGGTACCAAAGCATGTCCTTTACCCCGTTTCCGCGTTGTTTTGGGCATCAATAGCCTTTGGCATAACGATGGCGCTGCGGAAAAAGGGCGTGCCGGACGCGGAACTTCCGCCCGCGGTAATGGCGATAGGCAGGCATTGCGCGCCTATCGCGGAGGCCGCCGGGCTTGGGAAAGCCAGTCCTAACATAAAGAGTTTGTGCGCCGCCGTTTTGGCCGCAGCCGGCGGTTTTGACAGCCGCGGCGCGTTTACCGTATTTTTGGGTATGCTCTGCTCCACATTGTCGGAAGCTCTGATTCCAATTCAAACGGATCCCGTATGCGCCGCGTACAGGCGCGTACTGTCAAAATATGCCGGTAAGGCGCGTACGGCCGTTGATACTTTTAATCAGACTTCATCACTGGCGCTGGAAAATCTTTCCAGTTTTTTAATTCATGACTTGGCGATACTATGGTAACCCTTATCCGTAACGCATTAAAAAAATTTGATAAACTCACTTACGAGCAGCTGCGCGAGATATTAAGCTCCGCCGTAAGCGAGTTGGAAACTTACAGAGAAGTGCTGGCTTCGGTAGTAAAGGGTGTACTTGTATGCGATACGCGCCATACGCTGATTCTAACGAATTCGCACGCCGAACGCCTGCTGCAAATACCTACATGGATTGAAGGCGGGGATCTTGTTTGGGCTCTGATTTCCAACAGGGAAATAAGCAATTTCTTGCAGGAAACTTTGAATATGGGCTACCGCATCGACGACAAAGAATTTTTTGTTGATGAAAAGGGCGTGCGGCTTTTGCTCAGCGTAAGCGTGCTGCCGCTTGTGGACAGGGGGCATGTAACCGGCTCGCTTATTACCGTTGAAGATATTACCGAAAAACGCATGTACGAGGTTAAACTTCGTCAAGTGGAGAATCTTGCAAGCCTGACTACAGTCGCCGCCGGTGTAGCTCATGAAATAAAAAATCCGCTTGGTTCTTTATCCATACATGTTCAACTGATACAAAAATTATTGGATCAGGCGGTAAAGAATACCGCTCCATCGGACTCTGCTGACAAGGAAGCGAATGTTGACGGCGGAAGTGCACCTGATAATATTGCCGTTTCATATTCAAAGTTTAACAAGCATATAACAACTATAAATGAGGAAATACAGCGATTAAATAAAATTGTTGTGGATTTTTTATTCGCTATCCGTCCGATGGAAATATTTCCGGTAAGATCAAATATAAATGAATTGATAAAAGATATTATTAAATTTGTCCATTATGAATTGGAAAATGCTGATATAAAATATAAATTACGGATGGAAAAAGATATTCCAATAATTAAAATTGATAAACGTTATATTAAACAAGCATTGTTAAATCTTATTAAAAATTCAATCGAAGCTATGTCAGATTCAGGGGGGCAGCTTACTATAAGCACGGAATCTAATGAACAGGAAATAACGGTGAGTATTCATGATAACGGTCCCGGAATACCGGGATCGGATATAGCAAGGATATTTGAGCCTTATTTTACAACAAAAATAAAAGGTTCGGGGCTTGGTTTAACATTGGTGTTTAAAATTGTACGTGAACATTCAGGCGAAATAGCGGTAAAGTCAAAAGCAGGCGAAGGCACTTGCTTTACAATAAAACTGCCGCTGCCGCCAAAAGACAATCTTTTACTTGGTTACGCCGATTATATTTAGCATAGCATATAGTGCTTCTATTTATGAAATATTCCGAGTCCGGCTGCTCGCCAAAGATGTGTATAACCGGCAGTCGACCGGGTTGAACAATTAACAATTAGCAATGAGGAGTGAAGGGAGAAGGAAAAAGTAAAAATTAGCAGGGGGAATAAGGAATTAGCAATGAGGAATTAACAATGAACAATTATCAATGAGCAATGAAGAGTGGGGAGTGAGGAATTAACAATGATGAATGATGATAAGGCTGTCAGCCGCGTATGCAACCGCCGTTTTCTTACCTGACGGCACGGAGTGAAGGCCGCTTTCAGTATGTTAGCGCGGAGCGCATGAGAACCCGCTGGCGGGCTTTGTTTTCATCAATCGTGGAGAATATGCCGGAAGCCCTGCCCTAAATCACCATGCTTTCGCATTTCAAGATTGACAGGACCAGGGGCGCTGGGAAGGGGCGAATTGCCGGTTCTGTCCTCCCCTGTTTCTACGGGGATCCAAATGGTAAACGGGGTATCTGATTCTACAGTATATTCCTTTACCGGAAAGGATTGCGCGAAGCCGATAGTAAAAAATGAACGTTTGGAAGATAATACAGTCATTCCCATGCTGCCGATAATTGCCAGGATCCACACATAACGGAATGTCCAACGTATTATTTTATTGTTCCACAAAACGGAAAAATGAAAACCGGCTTCAGATGGAAACAAAAATAATAATGAAAGAGCTAAAGTTACCCAAAAAAATCCATTCCCAAAGCGGCTGTCAGGAGCCGCTAGGAACCAATACAGGATGTTTAGATTTGACCATATCATGAAAAAAAACGCCTTCTTGTTTCTGGCAACACGAACAACCAAAACCCAGAAAAATGTGGAAAGCAAAAACGGAAAAGCAGTCCAAACAATAAAATTCCTTGAGCTAAGATTTTCTGTCAGCCACGGTTTAAACCAGAACAGAAAGCCGTTATTGAGAGATTCTAGATAGCCGGGGCCGGGCATACGCGCCCAACCCAAAATAGCAGTGTAATTGCCTTGAGCGGCGGCGTGAGTCATTGTCCAGTCAAGAGGCAGCGGCAGTACCGGCAGGGGATACAATGGATAGCCGCTCAGAAGTATATTTCGAATCATCCAGACAAACAGCGCAAATGCAGCGGGGCAAAAAATTTTTACCCATGCAATGAACGGTCTTTTGCTTTGTAAAAGCAAAAAACAAGCCAAAATCCCCGTAAACAGTAAAGAAACAGCCCCTATGGGTTTTATCATAAATGCGCCGGCACTCAACATCAGAATACCGGTAATGCCGTTCGTCTTTTCTTCAAGGGGTTTGTTTGGCGTACCGGTAAGTATATAATAGGCCTCCAAAGCCACAATCGCGTTTATAACATGGACCGGCATATCGTAAAAAAGATTCGGATAGATATGAACAACAGAATGAAGCGACCATACAAGAATGCAAAATGCGTATAATTGTACTCCTTTTTTACGGGCAAACAATAATTCGTGAAAAAAATAAAGGAACGCTCCGATCCAGCACAGGGCCGGAAGAATACATTCGCTTCGGTTGTCCCAAGGACCGTTATCAAACAAGGCCGCAAATGAAAGCCATGAAGAGTTAAACGCGAGGCGCGTATGCAAATTCCCAAGTCCGGGAGGCGTACCGTATTCGTTTATCCAGCGTACCGTCTGCGCGTGATATAGGGCGGTATCATAGGCGCCCATTAGATCTGTAACAGGGAGCAAAAACGCAATTCCAAATAAGAATGCAACGGCGATATAAATAAATATTGTTATCAGTGTTTTTGATTCATGTGCAATAAACTGTTTGTATTCACGATACAAAAACGGCAATCCTATAATTCCTATTATAAAGAATACAATAAGGCTGATTTTATTTACCGGAAAAAACAGAGAAGAAAACAACGAAAGTGTACTGACGATAAAAAATCCAAACCACCAGAAAATCCAAGGATTCCTGACGGAACGAAATCCAAACAGTCTTCCCGCCAAACAACCGGCGCCGGTTAATGACAGTCCAAGTATTAACAAAGAGAACAACAAGAAAACCATTGCTATACCTCCAAATCAGGCATCCCGTTTCCGCTCCGGAAATACCAGCAGTTTTCTCAACAGAAAATTACCGATAAATCCGCATATTGACGCCCAGAATTTAGCCCAGACCGGATTCAATGCAAGACCGACCAGTGACTTTGTAAGACAAAAGTCAATTAGTCCCATGATACAAATTGAAATTATATACAGGAACACTTCGCCGGCGGTAGTCCATCGCGCCTTGTGCCGGAACAATATGGCGACACATAACAGATAGTTACAAAGTGCCGCAAGACTAAAAGCTCCAAATATCGCCGGCGTGAGACCCACGCCAAGCCGGATTGCAATTGCAAAAGAAATCATATTTAATAGCATTGAAACGCTGCCGATAAACAGATAAAGAAGAATTTGCATGGGAAGCGGCGCAGTATGAGCGCTGTAATGAAGAATACAATACAGGGCATGGAAACCGTCTTTCCAGCCTATTTTTTTACCTTCTTCATAGGAACGCGGGTTATATGAAATAGCGCATTCATACACGCGGTATTTGCCCTGGGCGATCTTTGCCGTTACTTCCGGCTCAAAACCAAAACGTTCTTCTCTTAGAGCGGGCGCAATCTCGGCTATTGCTTCCTTTCGAAAAAGTTTGTAACAGGTCTCCATATCAGTAATATCAAGGTTTGTAAACATATTTGAAACAGCGGTTAAATATTTGTTCATCCATGTATGCCAAAAATAGAGAACCCGGCGCGTATCGGGCCTCAGATACCTGGAACCATAAACCACATCGGCTTTTCCCGAAACAAGCGGTTCCAGCAGCGTTATATATTCCCGCGGATTGTATTCACTGTCGGCATCCTGAATGCCTACATAGCTACCTGAAGCATGCATCAACCCGGTTTTAAGCGCGGCGCCCTTCCCCCGGTTCTTTGTATGCTCCAAGACCTGAATGGTAATTTTATCGTTATTGAAATCATGTTCTGATATCCATTGCTGGAGGACAGCCTTACTATTATCCGTTGACGCGTCATTAACGACGATCAGTTCAAGAGAAAAAGAAGCGCCGTCAACAATAGAAACTACCCGCGATAAGCAGTCGGCAATGGTATGTTCTTCATTGTAACAGGGAATGATAAGAGAAAGGACATATTTAGATGCTTCATACATAATGCCGTTCTCTTTTTTGCGGCCGGGGTAACATTATACCCCCCCCCCCCCCACGCACGTTCATAAAAGCCTTGAAATATGCAATTGTTTTTTTAATATCGTCTTCCAACTTAATCATGGGTTCACATAACACTGCTTTAATTCGCTTTTCCATAAAAGACCTCGAATAAGATTCTGAACAAAAATGTTAAGATATTTGAGCTTGTTCCAAAACTAATCGACTATGCGCTAAAGCGCATGGTTTTGGAACAGTTTCATTTTTTAACAATGGTATCGTGGAAACTATTAGAGTTGTTCGAAAACTTTAGTTTCCGCAAGCCAAACTGTGTTTGGCTGAATTCCGCTTAAAAACCACAAAATGCGGCGCATTTTGTGAGACTTGCAAGCTAAGATTATCCGATAACTAACAACGCGCCTAATTCGCGTTGCCGAACAAGTCCATTGTTTTTATAATTTATCCTAAGAAACATTTTTTGTCAATATACACCAAAAATATACACCAAAAATCTATACACCAAAAATCTATGTTTAGCACCAGCGAGGGGCGGCAACGATAATACTTCGATTTACAAAAAATCAATTAGCGCAGCGAGGAATGGGGGTGTTGCGGGGGCGGTTTTGGCGGCCGTGCTGTTCCCTCCTTCCATATCAAAGGCTGCCGCGGAGGATGCTTTGACTACCGTGTTGTTCCCTCCTCCCATGTCAACGGCTGCGCCGCAGCCTTTGGAGTCTCTTTTTGGCGCTGCCTTTCCCCCGCTGAGGGCTGCACCTGACCCACAGAATTGTTTAACCACGAAGTCGAAGAAGGCGAAAAAGTTTTTTGTCATTCAAAACTATTCGGCGTATACCGTCTTTGAATGACCGTACATTAAAATTAGGTGGTGATTCACAAAGTATGATGAGCACCTAAACGAAGCCGTAATTGATATAAAAAAATGCCATATTAAATGCTTTGAAGTGGTTGAATAATTTCTTGGAAAAGCAACATGTTTTCCTAAATGCCCGCCGTACCCTATGCCTCAGCCGGCAGTTATTCCCTTCTATACCCAC
>JAISCO010000160.1 GCA_031265535.1 Spirochaetaceae bacterium
GGCGATGAAATTTCACTTACCGAAGGCATAACCGAATATACGATAACGGTTAAAAGAGAGGGGCCTGACTCAATATCATACGAACTTACCCAATCATACAAGTTTACCGTAAGCTACGAACCAGACCTTGCGCTGAAGGTTATAGAGCTTTCAAGCGCCGGGCATGACGAATGGACGCATACAATACCGGTTCAAGACGGGCAGCCGCTTATGTTTACCGTCCCTTACGACAGCGCTGCTATCGCCGCAAGTCCGAATAATGATACCGAGGTTAACTTAGCGGCAAACATGACGGCCGGTGAAGGCATTTTGTCCCCCGGTGCAGAGGCGAACACATGGACGCTTAAATATACTGGTGATAACAGCCAATCTATTCACTCGACCGCGCGTATTATATCAAGCAAAAATATAAGCGGTAAACTTTATACAAAAACATATATTCTTAATATTGAAAAAACCGTAGACCCTGCTTACCCGACAAGTTACTGGGCAACGCAAACAGGCACAGGCAACGGCGTAAGCATTATAAAAAAAGATGGCACATATTACGAGATACATACATTCATAACGAACGGCACGCTTACCGTCACCAGCGTACCGAGTGAAGGCTTAACGGCGCAGGTACTGGTGGTAGCGGGCGGCGGGGGAGCCGGAGCAGGACGCTGGCCATCGTCCGGGGCCGGCGCGGGCGGAATGGTCGAAAACAACGCCTATTTATTGCCGGCGGCGAGCTATCAGGTCGTGGTTGGCGCAGGCGGTATAGGCGGCACGGGCGGTACTAGCGATGCGGACACCACTACTCCCGGTACAAACGGCGGAGACTCCAGCTTCGGCGATTCCGGCGGCATAGTCGCGAAAGGCGGCGGCGCCAGCGGACGCCGTTTTAAGTCTATGGAGCCCGGAAGTGCGGGCGGCTCGTCAGGCGGCGGGAGTTCATCTCCGAATGTGCTGCCCGGTACGGGCGGAAACTCGTATGGGTACCAGGGCGGGGTAACAAGCTCCGGAGATTATGCCGCCGGAGGAGGGGGCGCGGGCGGCACCGGCACAATTAGATTTGTTGAGCGTAATAACACCCCTTCTTGTGGCGGCCCCGGTAAGGCAAGCAGCATTACCGGCACATCCGTAACTTATGCGGCAGGCGGATCAATCCCAGTCAACTCCAGCAGCAAAGGGATAAGCGGAGCGGCCAACACCGGTAACGGCGGCGGCGGCGGATGGAATCGGGGCGGCGGCAATGGCGGCAGCGGCATCGTGGTGGTCCGTTTTCAGGCAAGGCCGAATGACACGGGCAGCGGACAGTCTGATGAATAGCCGTTTCGTTATTTTCTAAATTTTATAATCTGAAGCTGTTCAAAAACTTCAGTTTTGGAACAGCAACCTTAGATTTAATGGAAAAAGCGGGCTTTAGACCGCTTTTTCCAAAAGCTTGTTCCAAAACCATGCGCTGAAGCGCATAGTCAATTAGTTTTGGAACAAGCTCATCTGCCAAACTGAACGCGCAAAGCGCGTTCAGCCCAATGCTTTTTGCATTGAGCCGGCGTCTTGGGGCGTTTAAGGCTTCATTTGGGGGGCGCTACCAAGTAAAAAGTAAAAGATAAGAAGTAAAGTGACACGCCATGTTAAGTAAAAAGTAAAGCCCCGACCGCCGCTATCGAAGTGAACGCATCTCCGCCGCCAACGGCGCAAACAAGTTTGCGTTAGCGGCAAGACGCTAACGCGGAGCGTATGTAAAACCCACTGGTGGGCGCGGAGCGTATGGGAAACCCGCTGGCGGCTGGCCGGTTATTCGTGAAGGGTATCCATTATGGGGGCGAGCGATTCAGTGTTTATTATACGGTCTATCGTATTTTTGTCTTTGACAATCGTGGTTATAGCCGAAAGAAACTGGATATGCATATTGTTCTTTTTTAACGGCGAGACGACAAGCACTACAACTTGAGACTTAGTACCGTCCAGCGAGCCAAAATCGACACCCGTTTTTTTAACCCCCAACGCCACGACAGTTTCCTTTACGCCCTCCGATTTTGCGTGAGGCACCGCGATACCGCGTTCCATACCGGTACTCATAATTTTTTCGCGCTGCAACACATCGTACAAAACAAGATCAAAATCATCAAGCTTTCCTTTGTACGCCAGAAGCCGGACAAGCTCTTCTATCACCTGCTCCTTAGTTTCACCATGAAGATCGGTAGTGATACAGTTAGATTGAATAAGATCCAACAAATCGTCCGATACCATGCCGGGCGCCTCCAGCAATTCTTTTTTTAATATATCGGCGTACGACAAATTTTTCAACTTTGTAATCGTAAAATGCAGATCAATAATAGCTTCGTACATTGCGGTTTTTACAAACTGCATATTCGCCTTTGATGATTCTATCCTGACAATATTCTCGGACTCTGTTATGGACAGCACCACATCGCCCTTACGCGCCTGAGAGATACCCTCATCAATATTCAGCATCTGTACAAAGAAACCCTCCGCCTTTAAGTCGCTGCGCAAAGTATCGATAACTATACCCGCTATAGCCTCGGAATAGAATTCCCAACTGACCGAAGCCGAATCTTCCCCCTTGTCATCCTTGCGCGTACCGGAACCCGGGATTTTCAGCGCGGCGGTAATCAACGGAGGCGCCGCCACAGTTGTAAGCAGAGTCGTAAGAATAACAACAGAAAACAAGTTGTCGCTCAGCACACCCCATGAGATACCGATACCCGCGACTATCAACGCGACCTCGCCGCGCGGCGTCATACCCGCGCCAATCCTGAGCGCCCCCTTAACGTTAAAACCCAGAAGCATAGCGGGGCCGCCGCAGCCAATAACTTTTGCCAATATGGCGACCACCGAATAGATAGCTCCAAAAATCAGCACATCCCTTGAAAAAATATCGTGGATATTAACCATCATTCCCATCACGGCAAAAAAAATCGGCACAAAAAATTCGTAAAGCCCATGAAGACGCTCCTGAATCAACGCGGCAATATCGGTTTTTGACAAAGAAAGCCCCATTACATAAGCGCCGATTATCATGGCAAGACCGTTAGCTTCGAAAACACCGGAAAGAATCAGCGCCAAACCCAGTGCCAGTATCGAAAAATCATAACTTTGCTTGAATAATTTAAGAAAACCGGCGATTTTTTTGGAAAAGATAAGCCCCAAAAAAGTAAAACCCAGCCAAAGCCCAAAAGCCTTAGCCGCTATACCCAGCACACCCGCCGCCGAGAATCCGGCGCCTTCCACGCCGAGCAAGGTAACCACACCCAGGACAACCGCAAGAATTATGATACCCAGCACATCGTCAAAGACAGCCGCCGCCAGTATAGTTACACCCTCAGGCGAGTCCATTTTCTTTTGGTCTGACAGGATACGAGCCGTTATGCCGACAGACGTGGCCGTTGACAACACACCCAGAAACAGGCAGGCCGGGGCGGTAAGCGGCTGCGACAATATCAGCGAAGCAACCACAGCGCCCGAAATAAAAGATACAACAACGCCGCCAATCCCTATCACGCCCCCCGCGATAGAGTAGCGCAAGAAAAGCCCCAAGTTCGTTTCAAGCCCCGATGAAAACAGCAGAATGATCGAGCCTATAGCCGAGAAAGCATATAATTCCGGACTTACAGCCATATTGCTGACCGGCGCTTCCACAACGAAAAGCCCGTTGGGAAATCCGGGTACCGGCAGTCCCCCCAGCGCGAAGGGGCCGATCACTATACCGGCGATAAGCTCACCCAAAACCGGCGGTATACCAAAAAACTTCACGACCCGCCTGCCGGCGCGGACGGCAAACATGATAACACCTATTTGAACCACAAGGCCAATCATCATTTCGGATATATGCATACATGTAGGATAGCGTTTCGTAGTAATTTAATGAACCCCCGCCACCACGTTTATAAATATGCAAGCGTGAAAAATATGATTAATAAATTAAGTAAAAGGGAAAAGGGAAAAAATAAAAGAGAAGGATGTCGCTTTGAGTATGCCGGCGCGTGGGCGCTGGTCATCAACGAGAAAACCTGGCAAATAAGCGCTATTACATCAGCAGCCGGTCATTGGATGCTGAGGAGTAGCAATTCCGATTTCAAAACGAAAATCAGCGCAACACGGATGGCCCCCGCAAAGAGGTAAAAAGTAAAAGGTAAAAAGGAAACAATGAGCAATGCAGGCAGCCGCGTATGCAAAGCGCCTTTTTCAAAACTGAAGGCACGGAGTAAAGGCTACTTCCGGGATGCCGGCGCGGAGCGCACGTAAACCCGCTGGCGGGCGTTAA
>JAISCO010000166.1 GCA_031265535.1 Spirochaetaceae bacterium
TATTCGACAGCCATAAGGTCTCCATCAGTGAATGGATGGAGTACTGTCTGAACATTTTTCGGTACGTCAGCATAAACGCCGATTCTTGGAACAACCGGAATGCCTTTACGACGTCCAGATACTGGCTGGAGAAGCTTTTCCTGATACTTGAACACTACACAGAGGACATCATACTGGACGGCAGAGTATGGTTTGATGAAACGTTCTATACCGTCAGAAGTGATGACGTTCAGGTGAAGGATGATGGTACAAGGCCACGGGGCTTATCCAAGAACCAGCTCTGCATCGGGGTGGCTTGTACCAAGAACCGCATTCTCTGCTTGCTTGAAGGCACGGGGCAACCTACATCGCGGAAGGCGCACATGGCCTTTGGCGGCCATATTGCCGAGGGGGCCACACTGGTTAATGACGAAGGCAAAGCACACGGATTGCTGATCGATAAGCTTCATTTGATCAGCGAGTCCTATGATTCCTCTGAGATTAAGGGGTTGCCTGACAAGGACAATCCTCTCAACCGAGTCAACGAGGTTCATGCTCGGCTGAAGAACTTTCTGCGCGCTCACACGAGCTTCGATCGAAACACCCTACAGGGATATCTGAACCTCTTTTCCTTCACGATGAACCCGCCTACTGAGCATTTGGAGAAGGTCGAAATCTTACTAAATCTTGCATTAAATACACGGAAAACGCTAAGGTATCGCTCGTTCTATCGCATGGAATAAGCGTTTTTCATCAACAATGTGCAAGTAAGGATTTTATTAACAATGAGGAATAACAATGAAAAAATAGCCACAAATTACGCGGATTAACACGAATTATCGAAGCGGAAGCAAAACCCTGACCGCCGTTATCGAAGTGAACGCATCTCCGCCGCAAAAAGCGGCGGCAAGACGCTAGCGCGGAGCGTATGGAAACCGGCTGGCAGGGCGGGGGTGGCGGAAGACTGACGTAGGCAGGCTGGAGACAGGGTGGGCGCGACTATGGGGCAACGGTTTGCGATGATGCGGGGAAACAGCGCCCCCCTCCTGAATTAGGAAAAAATAGCCACAAATTACACAGATTACTGTAGCGGAGGAAAAAACCGACCGCCGCTATCGAACCAAAAGCCGCTCCGCCCCCAACGGCGCAAACAAGTTTGCGTTGGCGGCAAAACGCTAGCGTGGAGCGCATTGAAACCGGCTGGTGGGCAAAGCCCCAAGCGCCGCTATCGAACCAAAAGCCGCTCCGCCCCCAACGGCGCAAACAAGTTTGCGTTGGCGGCAAAACGCTAACGCGGAGCGCATGTAAACCCACTGGTGGGCTAGCGCGGAGCGCATGTGCCTCCATGGCAAATGGGGGGTTGACATAAGTGGGGGGGTGGGTAAAATTGAGAGTGATGTGTAAGCGGCGGCGCGGGTTCGCCGGTAAAGGAATTGCTCATTGATGAAAAAAATTGTTTTAAAATGCGCCCGTAAGTTAATGTTTATTATGGTGGCGGCATCGGCGCTTAGCGGCTGTGTTATATCCCGCAACATTATAGTAGGCATATCTAAAGACCTTGAAAGCTATTACGACATATACCCTTCAGTAGAGTTTAATGCCGCCGCCGTAACCGGCGACGAGGCGGATCAGATAAAAAACGGCGGCGTTGATGATTACTTTTCGCCGGGGAACGCCATTAAACAAAGCATTGAACCGTTTATCGCATACTTTAGCGAAGAAAATACCGCTCCGCAGGAATTACACGCAAGGTCAGATTACTGGAGCAAATGGGCGGGGAAAAAGCCTGAAAAATTAGTTTTTATCGCGAATTTGCCGCATCCCCCCGCTTCTCCGCAGGACGACCCGCGTTTGATACTTATTGACATAAAAAAGCAGTTTTTTGAGCCTAACAACATTTACATTGAAATTTACCCGGAAAAAATTGTGAGAGTATATAAAAAACCTAAGGACCCGCAGGCATCTAAGTGAACGATTAAAATTGTAAAATGAGCCTAACTGCCGCAAGCGGCGCAAACAAGTTTGCGGCGCAAAATTTTCGGCGGAGTATTAGACCCTATTGCGAATAAATATAAGAAAAGTTAAAGGTTTAAATTATGCGTTTTGAAGAATTACCCCATTGGAATGACGGACAGTTTCTACAGCCGCACCACTTTCAATATCAACAGCGGATACTATTTGAATATATACGGCTTAACCGCAGATTCTCCATGCCGTACCAGTATGGGCTTGTGGATTTTGAGATTGATTTTGAAGCGTTAAAAGAAGCGCGCGTGGTTGTTAAACGTTTTTCCGCTATCATGGACAATGGGGTGGAACTTTCCATGCCCGGAAATTGTATAATAAAACCGTTGGATTTAAGCGCCGCGCTTAAAAATAATCCGTCAAAGTTAACCGTGTACACGGCTGTTCCCGTCTGGTCAGAATTTGAATCTAATCTGGCGGATGAAAATAATCCTTCGGGGAAAAAAATCTATTTGAGCAAGCAAAAAAAAGCGCTTGATGAGAATACGGGTGATAATGAAATAACACTTATTACCAGAGGTATAAATGTCCGCCTTGTGACGGACGAAGATGACAACAAAGATATGCGGCTGCTGCCGGTACTTAAACTGGATATCGGCTCATCCGGGACGAGTCAGCGTGTTATAAAAATAGATGAAAAGTACATCCCGCCGTTCCTGATACTCAGCGCCGATGACCCGCTTTTCAATATGATAATGGAACTTATAACGGACATTCGCCGCTGCCGCGACAAATTGCGGATATCGCTTGATGTGATTCGCCCGTCTATCGAAGATGAATCTTCCGCGCGTGTCAATATATTGAGTGAAATCCGTTCATCAATGCGGCTGCGCGCGTTGACCCATGGTTATACCCGGCTTTCCGCGCTTATGATGGATGGTTCAATTACGCCGTTTGACCTTTATATTGAACTGGCCTCATTTTTGTCGGACTTAATGGGCATCAATCCCAGCAACGAGATTATAGAGATAAAGCGCTATGATCACGATGACAGACTGCCGGTGTTTATGGAACTGCTCAAAGATATACGTTCTTTCATTCGCAGCGACGGGGGGGCCGGTTACATTAGACTTAATTTCGCGCCGCAGGAAAACAGCGAATATCTTTTTACGCCGATAAAGCCGAAAGATATTGCGGAAGAAAGCGAGATATATCTTACCGTCAAAACCAGCGCCGATACGTCAATGGTGATACGCGCGCTTGAACAGGGAGACAACTTTAGATTGATATATCCATCCGCGAAACATCTTAGAATACGCGGTATAAAATTATCTGAAATAAGGTATCCGCCTCGTTTTTTGCCTATAATAGAATGGGTGCTGTGGTTTAAACTGGATATTGTCGAATCAGCCAAAGTTTGGCAGGAAATATGCGCGGAAGAGGCTATGATTATTGACTGCGCGCGTGATATTTTCCCGGATCTTGAGGCCTCGTTGTTTATAACTGTTGTAAATTGAAGATATTCCAAAACTTCAGTTTTGAAAGTTTGAAAACATTTTGAAATTGGATTGATAGGAGAAGCAAATGTACGTTTCACCTGATATTGAGATTCTCTGCCGCCCTGTTTTTACCTGTATTTGCAATTACTGGCAGCTAAATGGGACCGGAATTTCACCGTCTATGGAAAAGTTTCGCGGCGATATTAAAAACGCTCTGGAAGACGTAAAATACCGCGCTAAAAACAATTCAGAACTTTACCGTGAGTATGAGCACATAGAACTGCCGCTGGTTTTTTTTATTGATTACATGGTCAAAGAGGGTAATTTCCCATTTAAAAATGATTGGCGGGAACTGGCAAAAGATTACAACGAACTTTCCGGCGATGAAAAATTTTTCAATCTGCTGACCAATGAGTTGTATGCTCCTGACGCCGGGGACCTTATACCTATTTTTTATACGATGCTTGGTTTAGGTTTTGATGGTATTTACGTAAACGACAGTAAAAGCGTTGAAAGAATTATGAAACAGTGCATGGAAAAGTTGGAAAACGAATTTGACGTTTCCCAAGAACCCATTGTTGCCATTAATACGGAAAAGCGTTTAGCGCTGTCAAAAAAATCCTATGCGGCGCTGCCTTTTGCAAAGATTTCCAAGAAAATTTTAATCGCGGCATCTATCTTTACAGGTTTAGCGTTAATAATTAACTTTTTCGTATTTTTGAATATAAGCAAGCCGTTCCGGGATAGTTTGTACAAAGCTACGACGTCCGCGCAGAACTTTGAAATTCCAAGCGCCGGTGTAAGCGAATGAACCCAATACAGATTTTTCAGCAAATTGTGAATCTGGTCAGAACCAGTACTTTGGCAAAAATAATTTTGGCGATTGTTCTGCTGCTAATTGTTTTGATTATAGTTCTGCCGTTGATAGGAAAACTCAAGCGGAAACATATCAAAACAAAAGAAACAAAAAATATTCTGCGCGATTTAATGGTGTGGCGGCATGTTGCCCAGCTTGCGCAGGGCGGCGAAACTCAGAATAAGGCTAAGGGAGAACTTTCAGACAATCTTGTAAAAATAGATAATCTTTTAAAGCAAGGTTTTGAACTTGCCGCGGCGCATGGCAGGGGAATTTACGGGATACCTTGGTTTATGCTGCTTGGCGAGCCTAATTCGGGGAAATCTTCTTTGCTGAATGGAAGCGAGCTTGAACTTATTCCATCGGCGGTCGAAAAAAAATTAGGTGAGGAAACAGAAAAAAAGAGCCTGCCTGTCAGATTGTGGATTGGCGGCAAAGCTGTGATCTGCGATGTAAGTGGTTCTGTTTTTTTTGACCGCTGGCTCGGGGGCAGCAGCGCCGAATGGTATTATATAATAAAAGAATTATGCCGCCGTCATTACAAAATGCCGTTGAACGGAATCATCCTGACAATACCCGCCGATGCGCTTTTAGCTGACAGCAGTGATTTAACACATAAAAAAGCTGTTATTATGGCTAATGAGATTGCCGGTCTTTTGACTTCCAGCGGTATGCGTCTTCCCTGTTATGTAGTTGTTACAAAACTTGACATGGTGGAAGGATTTATGGAGTATGCCGGCGGAATTTTTGGAGAATTGCGGCATCAGATTCTGGGTTTTGAAAACGATTCTTTCTATTACAATCCCCAGAAATTCAAGGAATTCTGGAATGATCTGCTTAACAGGCTGCGGTCCGGATACAAAAAAAGTATGCTTTCCCGCGTCATAGCGCCGCATGTTTCTGATACGCCAAACCGTATGGACGCGGCCAGCAAAATGTTTTTATTTCCTGAAAACTTTGCCGGTATGTATGATAATCTTATTATTTACCTTGACACTTTGTTCAGTGAAGACAACTTTCATGGGACTAAGGAAACGATTTTTGACGGACTGTTCTTTACGTCCGCATTCGATATAGGGATCTCTTTAAGTCCCGCAATCGCGGCCTTGGCCGGAAAATCAGCGGATGATTTCCAGCTTGCGGATAAAAAATCCGCCAATCCGCGGTCATATTTTATACGGAATACACTGCAAAACTTTATTTTTAATCCTTCTCCTTATGCCGGCTTTATCAGAGAAAAAGCGCTTATCCGCAGTATTCCGGCTTTTGCGTTATGTGGAATTATTATTACTATTGGTTTTATATTTTTTCTTACTGCCGTTATAAAGCAGGATGAGTTAAAAATATCGTTGTCGCCGGTTACAAACTATTATAATTCCCTTGCCTCTTCCATACTCAATGTAGACGCTGACAAAAATCCCATAATTGTTAAAAACGGCGATGGAACCGGTTATATGATAAATACCGTGCCGGTTTCGGAATTACAAGGGATTTCACCTGTACAATTTTATAGTAACACCGTTTCCGCCAAAAATGTCAGGCGCACACCGCCGCTTGGTTTTTTAATTTCAAGTCTTTTGGTGTTTCAGGAATTTAATATGGGTATGCGCAGCAGAACTTTTATTACGGATATGCTTTACGATCCGCTGATACTGGCGCCGCTTATCAAAAGCACAGGTGATAAATTGATTTTGGACGTGAATAATCCTCCGGTTCTTGACGAGGGATTACGTTCCGTAATCCAATCTTTCGTCATGCTTGACGGGGGAGCCGGTTCCAACACTAGAGAAGTGCTGCGGTCTATATTCTCCACAAGAGCGTTGATAAACTATGTACTGCCGGGTATTTCAAACGATTCTACAGAACTGCTGAACAATAGTGCCAGCCTAAGAAACGATGATCGTTATACTTTTTCATTAGAACGAGAATATGTATATACGGATGATTTTTCCAGAAGCAAACGGGCCGCGCTGGAGATAATGCTTTCTGACTGGCAGAATTTTTCTGTTTATCCAAATTCGCTTTATGGCAGATTGAAAAGTCTTGTGCAAATTTCTCAAAATATTGTAACTAATTACTCACGCATTGAATTTCTATTAAACAACGCAAACAATATTTATACATTGCGGGAAGTGCAAAACTTTGTTGATGAATGGAATAACTTAATTAGTACACAGAATAGTCTTATCGGCGACGGTGTAAAAATTTTCCATGATATAACAGGACAGCTAACCACATTAAAAATACCATTAGGTACTAGTGATTCCACTAAAGGCAGCGACCCGTTTGGCGATAACATTATAAACGATTATATTTTTAACGATTTTGTAATACGGCACGCAACAGAAGAATATAGCGCTCTTTTTCAAAGGGATATGCGTTTTATAACAAATAACAGTGATGGAACTGACAGCTTTACTATTGGCCTTGTTCAAAATCTAACAAATGACTTTTCATATAATATCGAAAAAGAAATAGCCAATTTAAGAACAGCCGCGCAAAACCTGAAAACAGATGAATTTTTATCTTCCAAATTAACAACTGACGCGAACTCACCTTCACTTTTTACGGTGGTTAATGAAATTTTGAAGCGCTCTGACGCTGTGGATGTGCCGGATATAAATAAAATAAAAAACAGTACTAATGTTAATTGGATGAACAGTCAGTACAATATTGTAACAGCGTTTAATAATTTTGAAAATTATGTCAAACCATTTGCGGATAATGATAAAGTATCAAATCTTATAAACAACTCGAGAATCGCGCTTGCGGCGGAAGCCTATATTAACCGTTATGTTGTTTTGACTAACGAGTACGAATACCTTTCTACCTCTTCTGATGTTATCGAGGCTATGGTATCATCACTCGCGGAAAACAGCGGCAATAATGTATTTTCACTGTCCAGCATGGCAATTCGCAGCATATTAGGTGATATTCCGTATGATAATGGATATGATCCAACTGTAGTAACCAACATGATTAACACTATTTCAGCTTACAATGACTTATTTTCGCAGAATATAAAACTGGACCCAATGCCGAGGTTTCTGCAAAACCATGATATGAATATCTACCAAACAGATGCTTTTAGCGCATATCTTGATCAATACATTAACTACTGGGCAAGCTATTCTGATAATGCGTACACTCCTGTTACTAATTGGCCGGAGTACAAGAGGCGTGTAACTCAATATAAACCATATCAGATAAATTCTGTACTGCAAACTTTGTATTCTGAATGTATAGGAATACTAAACGATGTAAATGATATTGTATTATCCAATGCTTTGCAGGAAGAAAAAAAATCCAGCATTTCTATGCTTAACGATAAAATTAAGCTGCTTTCCTCTTTTATGAGCGTTGACGCCGGTAGAATGCTTTCTGATTGGAGCGCGCTGTCGGACAACTATGAACAGGCATTTATGTATTTGAGATCACGCCCAATGGACGAGATAAAAAATAATTATATGACGGTCTATTCCGATACGGAAGCGGTCGGCATAGGATGGTGGAATGGTTTTATTATGGACGGTTTCACTATTCTATCTAAACAGTTTTGCCGGCAATTACTCTCTGATTTTTCTAACAAAATTGAAAGCTTCAAGATGTTTCCATTGTTATCTGACGGTAACAAAAATTATCCCATTACACAGGATACGTTAAATGACATAACGTTATTGCTAGGAGAAATGGGGGCGGACAGTCTGCCTGTGCAATCATCAGTCAATATTGATCCGGTATCCGCGCTGCTGCATCCAATGCTTTTTGACGATATTAACGCGCAGAATTGGGCCGAGCGTGTTTATAAGTTTGCCTCGGCGGCGGCGAATACCGTATCGCCGCTTACATGGACACTGACCCAGCCGGCTTTAAATGTTCAAGATACGCTTTCTATCAGCGGACGGCAGCTTGCGGTGAATCGTTTTCGCTACATAGAGGTTTCCACAATAGGCGCACAGTCTAAATCATTCAATACTGCTGTAAATGAGGAACTGACGCTTGCTGCGGGCAAGGCTATAGACAAAGGTATCAGTTTAAAGTTTTACCGTTCTTCGGCGGATAGGACTCCGCAGACGACAATTACGGTCAATGACGCATGGTCGATTTTTGATTTTTACTTAAATGAGAATGTGGTAACTACTGACGCGGGAACATTCTTTCCGGTTCTTATAGGTGATAATTTGGGGAATTACGCATATTTTATGGGGATTAAATTTAACCGCGACATTCCAAAACCCGGCGAGTGGTATAGCTCTACTAACTGGCCGCCGCTCAGAGTCACAAACGATATGGTTACCAGCAGATCGTAAGCCCGCCGGCGGGTTTAACATAGTTCCACCCGCCAACAGGTTTCTAATATTTGGTTAATTATTTGCCGCCGCAAAATTTGCGCCACTTGCGGCGCTTAGAGTTGGTAACGCCAACGAAAAATGGTAGTAACCTTGCGTTGCGTGGCAAACGGGTTTGCTGTGCAAAGCTCCACAGATGATAAATTTCCTTATCCTGTCGAACATCCCCTCCCCTCCCCTCCCCTGCATAGAGTTTTGCTCCGCCGCGATTCATCGCGCTTTCTGCCCAAGCTCAATGAAGTTGAGCCTAACGCTTACGAGATACCGTGCCAAATGGCGCGCCATTTGGCGATCCTTCAAGGCGAGGATGCTAATTGATACGAACAATAATACCCGGAAGATTACTGTATATCATGTCTTTGGGGGTATTCATGGCGTTAATCAGCGAAACAAGGCTGTCAACCGGCAGAGGCATATCCTCCAGGAACCAATCCAGAAGAACACGGCGGCATCCGGTAATTTGATAACAAAGCTTATAACGGCATATTTTATATTCCTCTTTGGAAAGAGATTTTTTTAGGGGATTTAATAAAGCGGGGGAAATTTCCTTTATTCCCCGGGAAATATAATTTTCAACGACCGGTGTAGACAGTATCTTTTTTAATTCTTTGCGGCGCCGGATTATGTAATTGTAGTTGACCGTAAGGACAAGCTGATAATGCTTTTTTGAATCCGCGCTTTGCTCAATGCCCGATAAATCATCGGCGTCCCTGGCGCACCGCCAAAGGACTTCATTTTTATCATTGAAATTACGATAAAAGGTTTGCCGGGCAATACCTGCCTTCTTCACAATGTCCGAAACGGTTATTTTGTCATAGGGCTTTTCGTCCATTAGTATCATAAGCGCCTCGAAAATCCAGTTCTTGCTGCGTTGAACTTGCCGGTTATTGGAAGTTGATTTTTGCAACATTTGCCCCCTTTTGTCTAAAGTTATACAGACTTCCCTGTTTGTCCATTTTTAAGCCAAAATTCTTGACTGCTGTTATCTCATCATAATACAATTGTCTAACTTTATGCAAGCGTATCTTGTTAAAAATTTTGGAGGTATTCTACGACGAACAGAAATAAATTGCCGCTTGGCCTTGCGGCAGCAATTATCGCAGGGGCGCTGTTTGCAGTATCGCCGGTAATGACGATAGTAAAGAAAGGAATTATGTTCAAGAAATTCATCACATTGTTATTTTTGGTTTTTACCGGTTTTACCGCGTTCGCGCAAGAAGATTACGGCGAAAATTACACCGGGTCTATCGGCGTGGGCTTTAATAACTTAATTGACAAAGAACGCGGTTATCTTGGCGCATTGGGAATAAATTTTGGCGGATATACTTTTTTTAACCATAAATATAATGTGGGACTGTATACCTTTACAACTTTAAATTTTGTTCTTGCCGGACGCGGGGATTACGACAGTATTTTCATGTATGACCAGACACTAGCGGCCGCATTCAGATATAAATTCAATAACACAATAGAATTATTGTGGGCAATAGGGCCTCATTTGTCGATATTCACTATGACGTATGAACAAAATCCCGATGGAAACATTTCGGCAAATGGAATCAATGTGGGAATTGTAGGGGATTTAGGTCTTAAATTAAACAGCAAAGACACTAAAAATTATATTATTTTGGGTATAAACACAGGATATGATTTTTTTACAAGCGGCGGAACGGCAAAAAATGACGGATACCATAAAAAAGTTACGACTGATTATTATCTTGTTGGAATAAAACCCTATATTATGATAGGATCAAACGCCAGAATATTTTCAGGTTTGCTTGATGGGGGAAAAAGGAAAAGATAAAAGGTAAAAAGTAAAAAGTTAGGAATGAGGAATTAACAATTAGCAATGAGGAGTGAGGAAGGAAAAAGGAATAGGGAAAAAAGAAAAGGGACATCTGTGAAACTGAGATTTAATAGAGTTTGCAAACTCCTAGCTGCCCGCACGCGCCGGATATGCCGCGCCCTTTTTTGCGGCGCAGTACGGTTTTTAGTCCGCGCGCCTCCAGAGCGGCGCGAAAACTACTTAGTTCGGCGCGGCTGGGCTCTTTAAGCGGCATCCCGTCAAAAGACAAATTCTCCACAGGATTCCACGGGATAAGATTTACCACAACGTCAAGACCGCGGGCAAAGCCGGTCATCGCCGCAGCGTCCGCCTCACTTGTGTTGACGCCGCCCAGCAGGACGGCTTCCAGAGTAACGCGCCGCCCTTGCCGTTTTTGATAATACAACAGCGATTCTTTTAGGCGGTCAAGCGGGTGGGCGGCGCTTACCGGCATAAGCCGCCGCCGCAAAGTTTCGCGGGCTGTTGTCAGCGATACGGCAAGGCGGACAGCGGGGCCGCTGTCCGCAAGGCTTACTATACCGTCCGTAAGCCCGCAGGTTGAAACCGTAACACGGCGCGTAGACATTGTTTCGCAAAGTACGGAAAGCGCCTGACGCAGGCCGGCAAGATTGAGCAGCGGTTCGCCCATTCCCATGAACACAATGTTGGAAATATCCGGGTGCAAGCCGCGAATATGATAAAACTGCTCTGTAATTTCCGCGCCGTCCAGATTCCGCGTAAAACCTAAACTGCCGGTTTTACAAAAGACACAGCCCATCGCGCAGCCAAGCTGTGTGGAAAGACACGCCGTCAGGCGTCCCGCCGCGTCAACAAGCGCGACCGCTTCAATTATTCCGCCTTCAACGCTTATTTGCAGTTTTACCGCGCCGCCGGCATCGTCTTTAACGCTGTTGAGCACGGATGTTTTTCGCAGGCAAAAACGCTCGTCAAGCTCGCGCCGCAACGAGAACGGCAGGTTGTTCATGAGCTCAAACGAGCTTACACCGGCATTTATCCAGTCGAAAATCTGTTTGGCGCGATACCTGGGCAGCGGGGAGAGAATGTCTTCCAGCCCGGAAACCGGCACTCCGCTCAACGAAGGTTTTAACAACAATATCCCCTCAATTCAAGCCGGCAGTTTTACTTTTAGCGCTAAAAGTAAAACTGCCGCCCCACCAGTGGGTTTACATGCGCTCCGCGCTGGCATACCCAAAACGGTCTTCAGCCTCTGCCTTAGGATCCGCGAATAGCGATTTGCATACGCGGCTGACAGCTTTCTCACTGCTAATTGCTCATTCTTAATTGTTCATTGTTCTTACTTTTTCCCTTTTACTTGAATTCTCCTCACTCCTAATTGTTAATTGCTAACTTTTAATTGTTAATGAGTGGGGGTAGCGGAAAAGCGTTTTGCAAAGCAAAACCTTTGTAGCCAGGGGGAGCAGCGGCAAAAAATTTATCATAAAAACTTAAAAAATTTAACGGTTTGGGATTGATGCGCTTCCCCTTTTTATTTGAAACCAACTCAACTGCTAATTGCTCATTGATAATTGCTGAATTCAAGCAGCGGCGTCCCGGCATAAGCTTTATCCGCCTATACTTTCCAGCAATTCTATTACGGCATTATTGTGAATGCCGAAACGCTGAAATGCTTTTAGAATTTCGGCGGCATACTCTTTTTCATTTTTTTTCAGGTAACAGTCCGCTAATTCCAGATAAATCCTGTGATTCTTGGGGTCGTGCTGCAAGAGTTGAGTAAGCGAATTTATAGCCTCATCAAAGCGTCCTTGCATTTTGGCGATTGTAGCAAGCCCTAAAGTACCGTAAATGTCGAATTCTACACTCAACGCGCGATTGTAATACTCCGCCGCCTTATCGAATTCATGCAGATGGCAGTAAGCGTCGCCGGCCCGGGTCAGTATCACTTTATTTTGAGGATCTTGTTGAAGAATACGATTCCAGTATTCAAGAGCACGGTGCGGCTGATTTAGCCCCCTGAAACAATCGCCCAATCCGAACAGAGCGTAAAAATTCGTAGGCTCACGCTGCAATGCCGCGTCAAAGTACGCTATGCCGTCGTCAAAGGTCTTTAACTTGCGGTGGCAGTTTCCAATGGATGTAAGGACGCGTATGTCCACACAGGCCATATTACGGCTTTCCAGCATTTTTTCCCAGAAGTACAGCGCATCTCGATACTCCTTGAAATCATAATGCAGATGCCCTAACCCTATTATCGCGTAAGGATTGCGCGCTTCCATCTCCAAAACGCGCTCGTACTCCTCTTTTGAATTCTTAAAATCCCGTAATTTTCGGTAAGCGTCGGCGATACGGGTCAATACGGTAACGTTTCGCTCATCGTGTTTTAAATATTCCTTCCAAATTTTTATCGCCATGGGATATTGATTCAGCACCTTGTAGCAATCCGCCAGTCCGAAAAGCGCGTAGTTGTTTCCGGGGTGGTGGTCAAGGCACCGTTCATAATACAAAACAGCATCCCTGTGCGCCCCTCTCTTACGGCAAGAATCCCCCATACCAACTAGAGCGTAATTATTTTCTGTATCAAGTTCCAGAATTTGCTTAAAACATTTCAGGGCCTCGTTTACTTTATTTTCTTTTAATAGTTGATAGCCCTCTTTTGACAAATCCGTGATCTCTTGGGTGCAGATCAAAAATTGCTCATTTTGAACGTTTTCTAAAATTCTAATATCACACATCACTATCTCCCTCGTGAATAAGGTTTTTCACCATGAAGGAAAGTTCCATGATAAGCTCAGTGGACT
>JAISCO010000196.1 GCA_031265535.1 Spirochaetaceae bacterium
CCTTTGTGAGACATGGGTAAACAAGGGGCGTTTTTCCCCCTCTGCGGGAAGGGACTCCCCGTAAAGAGTGGTCTTTATGGTGCGAACAGCGGCTTATGCTGGCCATAGTGAAGTATATAATCCTGCAGACGGTCTCCGTTATGGACCTGTTTGAAAACATTCACCGGCTTGCCGGACTCTGCGCCAATTCCAAAAGAAAACGGCTGCCCGCGCTTTACAGGCTGCTTGTCCCTAAGTAAACGCATATGGGTCTGCCCATCCCCGGAATTCCCAGATAAAATCGCCTCCGTTCATTCCTGAAAACGCGTACAATGTTTCCGCCGCCGACTTCGCAACCCACTCCCGATTTTCGGAGCAGCAGGAAAATCGGGCCATCGGGTTGTCCATCTCAAACATAATCGGAGACGGCAGTTCATAGCGGTCTCCGTTCATTTGCCCTGCCGCGGAAAGCAGTCCGCCAGTATTCTGCGCCAATGCGTCAATATTATCAAATTTCATGATTTGGTGCTTCCTCAAATTTTTCATCAAATTCCGTTTTACTCCTAATCCAAACAGTTTTATCATCGCCGTACGCCCGACGGTAAACAATTAGACATTGTCCGGAGTCCCTCGCGGCCAGTCCAGTATGAAGAATGACATAAATATCTTTCGTTTTAATACTGCGGTACCGCTTTCCGGCTTGAATATTTATCATAAAAGGCGGAACCCGAAGGTCCTGCCCTTATAATTCCCGCTTGCCAGTCGAACCGTCCGTGTCGCGTCAGGATAACTCAAACCGGGTTCCGTCCAAAGGATCAACCGCCACGTTTGCTCCGCTAACAAAATGGGAAACCGATCCCTCCATAAGTTCCCCGGCATCCGGCGACCAATCGAACGACCCGTCCTCATTCACCCCAAGAACAAACGATTTCTCTTTATCGGTCATAAGCGGAACCCCCAAATAGTGTTTTCCGTTGTACGAACCATCCGCAAGCCCGGCCCAAATCGCGTCAGTCATGGGTGTCGACACTTTTACTACGGCAAACGGAGAACGCACGGGCGGTGCCGAAGGTGCCGGAGACTGGGGAACGGAAACCGCCGGCTGAGCCGGACTTGCCGCGGGAGTTGAAACCGGGGAAACTGCCCGCGAATTGCCGGGACCTCCCGCCGTATCGGACGGAACATCGTCCACGTCCGGCGGAAATTTCATCTGCTGCTCGGCAAGATCGGCTTCCTCTTTCTCCGCCATAGCCAGAAGCTCTTCATAGTATTTTGTCTTAAATACCTGATCGACCTTCTGGATAAAAAGTCCGATCTTGGACTTTAGCCTGGCGTAGCGGGTCACGGTAAACAGCTTGTCAAAGTCGTTCAGTTCCCACGACCGTTCCTCATCGGAAATGCCCTTGTCGACAATTACGGCCTTAACGTCTTCATCCAGATACTTGATATGGTCTATACCGTGAAGAACTTTGTACCACGGCTTCTCATTAACTTTGCGAATAACAATATCGTAGTCTTCCCAGTCGGTATTCCCGTCACCGGCCACAATATCGTCCATAATCAACTGAAAAACGGTATCGGGAACACCGGGCTCAAAGAAAACCTTATCCTGCCACTCGGAAGCCTTTTTTGAAAGAACCCGGAATTTTTTGTTCTCCAGATGCCAGTCGTAATTGGCGCGGTCAATAACATTGAAAAGAACATACGGAGTGAACCGCCACCCTTTCTCAAGAGTATTTTCAACATTATTGTTTTTCGCCACACGATTGTACAGCTCCGGATGAAGCGTAGCGTAGTCGTAAACATACGCGCCAAGCTGCCCGTTGGAATTCGGAATATTTTTATCCCAGTGGCGGGAAAGAACCTTATTCATGACCCGGTACAAAATCCAATCCTTGTGTTCCTGCGGGTCCGGCCCGATGCAGCGGAATTTTTTGTCGTCGTCTCCCAGAATCATGGCGATATGAACCCGCTTGGAATCCGTAGGCTTTTCCCTAACCAAATACGGCAGCCCGACAAGCCGGAACGCCTGCTGCTTGTCCGTGTACAGCGGAGCGTACGGAACATCAGGGTATCCCGATCCTCCGGAAAAATTACCGCGGGATGCCTCCTCCGCTTTCTGTTTTTTTCGCTGGGCAAGGGCCGCCTCAAATTTTTCCTTCACACTACTCATAAAGTCTCCTTTGGCGCTTCTGTCGCCTAAATTCTAATTGGGCCGCGAGGCTTGCGGCTTTATATATAATTCCTGCAAATACCGTGTCGAAGCACCCGCGTTAAATAAAACTATAAAAATATCATTCGGAATTATATCTGATAAATGAAAAAGCTGATTTTATCGTTATGCGGGGGTTCAGGAAGCTGGGAATCGCCCTATGCGGCAATCCCGCAGGAATACAGAGTAATAAACATTACCCTTCCCGAAAATGACGTGAGAACCTACAACCCGCCGCCGGGGGTATACGGAGTTCTTGCGCCGCCGCCATGCGAGGCATTTTCCTACGCCAGAAGAACTAACGGCAAACAGGATAAAAAGTATACAATGAACTTGGACGAGGGGCTTGAGATTGCTGCGGCGTGCCTTAAAGTTATTGAGAAGTGCAATCCCCATTTTTGGGCACTCGAAAACCCGTATGGCGATATTAACCGGCACCTGGGAAAACCGCAGTATATTTTCCAGCCGTGGCAATTCGGGCACTGGTGGACGAAAAAGACCTGCGTCTGGGGGAATTTTAACAAGCCCCTGGAAACCTGTACGCGGGAAACATGCCCGAAGCTGAAACTGTACACAAGGCCGGGGCGCAGGATGCCGTCAATCGCCTTTCTGCACAAGAGCGCGGCATCCATGATACCCGGATTTGAACCGTATTTGGACTATATTAAAACAGACTACGATTTGCGGTCAATTACTCCTCCCGGATTTGCGCGGGCATTTTTTGAGGCAAACCGGTAAAAAAATTTCCTAGCGGGAAATTACCACAAATGTGTCTAAATAGCTATATTTGTGTAATGTTTCTAAAAATTGAAAAAATTTTATCGTCATCCGTTTTGGGTGGGAATAAACTATATAGAGGCGACAGTAGCGCCAAAAGGAAAATCGCGGACGACCTGCTTCGGATCAAAGAGCAGACGGCGGGCGGCTTGGGATCGATTCCCTAAAAATATTAGGTTAACTTGCCGGTCAAATTGCGAAGGCCGGCCCGGTACCTGCTTCAGCAATGCGGCGGGATACTGCGTAAGAACCAAGAATCAAAACGGAGGGGTAACCCTCAAAAAAACTAAAGCCCTTTGATCTTCAAGATCAATGTCCTGGCGATGATTTCCATCTTGAGTGGAGTCTTCACCGGGTACGCTTCTGTGGCGGGATGTAAAACCACTGGGCAGGAGATTGAGCAAACCAGGCGCACGGGATAGAAAGAATTCTGTGAAGGAGGCGAGCGAACGTGGCAGGGAATACTACCAGAAGAATCATTGAAAGAGTACCCGAAAGGGGTCTGCTGGGAGAACTGAATCCGCAGTTCGCTGGAACCAGATGACGGGCCAACCGAACGCATAGGCCCTGCGAAATCCCGCGTTGCGTAGAGGTTGTCGGCAAACCTTCAGGAGACGCAGATGGGGCGTTAGTGAATCCTTGTTGTGCTCAATCAAAACAGGGACGTATCTAATCTTTAAATCCTGATTTAGCTGGTTCCACGGGGAATACGGATACCTCAGTGACTGGCGGCTACGATCCTTAACCGTTTCTTCAGAAATGAAGAAATCAGGGGCCGTAGTTTGCACGAAAAAGCCGTTTCCTAATGACCCCCAAGGGGGAATGCTCATGTGAATTAGGAACTTAACTTCTAGCGGCTAAAAATAAAAAATAATTAAACGCATTTATTTAAAAATTAAATAAGGGATAGCTATGTTCAAAATTTTTAGATAATAGAATTACGATAGGAATTAATAATGTATGGGTAATTTTTACGATAACTTTAATATAATTGCTTACGCGGACGGAGCCTGTAAAAATAACGGGGCAAAAGACTCCAAGGGCGGGTGGGCTTTTGTTATTTGGTTTGACGGCAACAAAAAAGAAATTCATTCCGCCGGCTACTCGGAAATGACTACTAACCAGCGAATGGAGCTGACAGCCGTGATTAAAGTTCTTGAAGAAATAAAAATCCGCTGGCCAGATTCCGGCGTTCCGGTTATTATTTTATCTGATTCACAGTATGTGGTTAAAGGCGCAAGCGACTGGATGTTCAATTGGGAAAGAAAGGGATGGAAAAGATCAAACAACCCCAATTCAAAATCCGGCGTCGTTAGCAATTTAGACCTTTGGAAAAAGATGTTTTCTCTGGTAAAAGAAATTCATCCAGTTTTTTCCTGGATCAAAGGCCATGCCGGTTACAAATATAATGAACTGTGCGACGATCTTGCCGGCGCGGCCATAGATACGCAATCCGACTACTATAAAGTTTTCAAGATGCCTTTGGGATTAATTAATTAAGTATGCCAAACGAATTTGACGATTTTTTCGGGGAACTGGAACCGCAGACGGCAAAACGCGCCAAGGTCAAGGACAGGCTGGATTGCCCCATTCTCTTTTGCGACGACAGCCCAAATATAAATATTCTCGTTTCAGATTACTTCTCCGAAAAACAGTTAAAATACATAACGGCTTTTTTTCACGGCAAAGGGGCGAGAATAAACCTCGTGTATGTATTTTCAGCTATTTTTGACGATAGGAAAAAAATAGTATCCGGCATGGCAAAGTTTTTTTCGGAAAATGTGCGGTCCGATTTACTGGAATGGCTGGATTCCAAAGTGCCCGTCGTAACAGCCGGCAGGGCTATTTACGCGGCAACTTACGACCCGGATGTTCAGGTACAGGGATTTTACGACAGCGTTTTTAATAATACGTTTTTTTATTCCCCTTTCCTGAACAATCGTGTTTACCCGATTGACACGGTATTTAAAATTTGCGCCTTCGGGTAGTCTGATAAAAAAACAGGCGAACCGGTCGGCTACTGGGACCGGTGGGAAAAGCACTTTGCGGAAAGCCAGATTGAAAGAGCGGTAAAAGCGGGCAACTGCTCCCTGCCGAGAAAAAGATCAATCCGCTGGAACGAAGTGGACAATCCCGACGAGTGGCTTCAAAGCCGCACCGGCTGTATTCCTGAAAACGAACTATGGGTAGCCGTTGACTCCGAGACCGCCGGATTTAATAAGCTGTCGGATAGAATTGGCGATGTTACTCTTTCTTTTGACGGATGGACCGCGTACCATCTTGACTGGAACAGGATCAACCCGCGTATTTTTAATGAATTTCAAAAAAAACACAAAATAATTTTTGCCAATTCCAAGTTTGACTTGTTGTTCTTCGCGTATCACGGCTGCGATGCCGGCATTCAGCCCGCATGGGATACGATGATTGCCGGGCATTTGCTAAACGAAATGCGGTCAAACTCGCTAAAGACCCACGCTTTTCATTATACCAATTATGGCGGATACGATATTGAACTGGAAAAATTCAAATGGAAATATCCCGGACTTCAAAATTACCTTCAGATTCCGGATTCAATCCGTATTCCCTACGCCTGCCAGGACGCGGCAATAACATACCAGGTATGGCAGGAACAGGCTAAGTCCATGCGGAAAGAACCGGAACTTTGGGAATATTACCATAAATACTGCCTGCCAATGGTAAAAGTGTTTATCAAAGCCGAGTACAAAGGCTTTTGTATCGACTGGAACAAAGTTAATGAAGTCGGGGGCATGATTCAGAATAAAATAAAAGAGGCTCTCGACAGTGTTCAAAAGGCGTTTAAAAAACCCGGTCTTAACCCAAGTAAAAAGCAGGAACTCGGAAAGTTTATTGAATCGCTCGGATGGCCGTGTATAAACAGAACCAAAGCCGGGGGATTCAAGGTTTCCAAAAAGGAATTTGCCGAATGGGAAAAGATGGGCTATTCCGAAGTGAAAACTCTTGTTGAGTATTCCAAGTGGATAACTATCTGGAATACTTTTATAGGGACGGATTCAAATTATGGCGAAGACGGCGACAGCGGTCCGGACGATATTGATTTTGACGCTGATGAACCTGAATTGTTTGAAGGGTCCGATTTCTTTTCCGGGGCAGAGCGTAAAACTGTCCATCATGACGCGACCGGGCTTTGGCAGTATAAAGGCGTTGACAACCGAATACATACCACGTTTTACCCTTTTATGACAAAGAGCCATAGGCATCGGTGCGTTGCAAAAGGGACAAAAATTCTTGTTAATCGAAGTTACAATGGAGACCCGCTTGGGGTGCCAATTGAAGAAATTAAGGTTGGCGATTATGTATTTTGCTATGACGATAATTTAAACCCTGCGCTTAAAAAAGTAACATGGGCTGGAAAAACCGGACGCAAAGAGGTTATTCGTTTGCACTTTATTGGGTCTCATAACCACAGGGGGTATCTTGACGTAACGCCTGAGCATAAAATACGATTATCTGACGGTTCTTACTGCGAAGCGCAATTTTTATTAAATGAAACAACGCCGCATAAAAAGTACTGCAAGAAAGCAAGTGTCTTGGCGATGCGGCGTCTTGGGGACCGCTTATTTGTGACAAACCACACGGACACAAGAGAGTACCGTTTCGTATACGAACAACTGAGCGGACGCAAATTAGGCGCTGAAGATACGGTACATCATATAGATGGCAATCATAATAATCATACTTTTTCAAATCTGGAAGTAATGTCAAAATCAACGCGTTCTTTGCTTCATGTAAAAGATGGTTTATTAAAACCTGAATCCCGGAAAAAAAATATAAAAGTAGTTAAGCGTCTCCATTCGCAAGGTTATTATCCCATACTAAAAGGAGCCGAAAGTTCAAACTACAAACCGGTTTCAAGAACTGCTTGTATTCGAATGCTTGTTAGGGCAAGAGGGCGGCCTTCTTTTGTTCCGTTGGATTTTAATACATTTAAGAAAAAACTGGCTGAAAGCGGATTGAAATGGGAAACTGTCGCTGAACGGTACGCCCCCGATGGCAAGTATCTTTCAAAGATGGGGATATTATCTGACCTACAGACTATTGGTTTTAATGCCTGTTGTAAAAAACGGCGTATTGGATACTACAGATTGAAAAAGTTATGCGAATCCTACGGAATAAATTATGAACGGGCATGGACGAATAAAAAACAGACGGCGGTTATAAATAGTCACGCTGTAACGTCCATAGAATACAGGGGAGATATTGTTGACGTTTATGATTTAACGGTTGAAGATGTCCACAACTTTATTGCTAATGAAATTTGTGTTTCAAACTCGTCCAGCCCCAATATGCAAAACCTGCCCAAACGAAATAAAGAAGTATCCTCTATTGTGCGGCAATGCTATATTCCTCCGGACATTGTTCCCTGTCCTAAAGAAGAAGCCGAGCAAATATGGGTATTCGACAGGCTGAACGGTCTTTCTCTGCATGACCCCGATGCTATTTGAGATTGGCATGGCCGAAAGAATAAAGGTAAAGGCCAAAGATTTAATTAACTGCGATTTTGAGGCATACGGCTACCGTGCTGAATACTACCGGTATGCCGAGCCCGGCGAGTACTGCATTACTGAAACCGATGGCTGCAACTTGCAGGCTATGATAGCCGCCTCCATGTCGCACGATAAAAATTTGTGCAATGTTTTTTTAAGCGGCGGGGATTTTCACAATAACAACACTTACCACATTCTGGCCAAGTATCAATTATTTGACAATTGTTTTATTGCGATGGAAAACGGGCAGACCGTTACGGGTATGGAATGGTGCCAGTTTCCCGTTATCACAAGGAACGGAAAAGAACTTCATGAAGTTTACTACGGCGATATCCGAAAGGGCGATATTGTAGAAAACGTATCCGTGGCCGGGGTGCAAAAAGCGGGGAGAGATATAGCCTATGAGGAGTTTTGCGCCAACGCCAAAAAAGGCAAATGCAAAAATCTGCGGGATATTGGAAAAATGATCGGGCTGTCCTTTATTTTTGGAGCATCGGCAAATAATCTGGCCGGGGGAACCTTGCGGATGGCCTGGAATCCGAAAATGTGCGCTGATTTTATCCGCGAACGGAGTCTTCAGGATTTGCAAATCCAGATTGTTCAAAGCGGCAGAAAACTGCGCGGCGACGCTCTTTTATACTATGTTGTCGCTTCTTTTTTTAGAAGCGAATTCTTTAAACTGTATACGGAGCTTGAGCAATGGATTTTTGAGTGCGCCAGGATTGCCGCCGGTACAGGATACCGAAGATCTCCCTGGGGAAGCCGCAGACTGCTTCCCCAGTTGAGAACAAAAGGGAAGGACGCCGATTCGGGAATGTACAAGAATTTAAGCAATATCGCGGTCAACAGTCCTGTCCAGGACTATGAAACTGTTGCCATGTCTTCCGCAATGATAAAAATTGATTCCGCGTATGAAGATTTAGGCTACACATCCTACATTGCCGGAACGGTACATGATTCGGTAGTAGCTATGAACCACAGGAGCGAGCTTGAGTCATGCCTGCGAATTTCACTGGAAGCGTTTAGCCTTGACCACCCGGCAGCGTACGGAATGCCTTACGGCGGGGAATGCAATGTGGCCGACTATACGAAGGGGGAGTTCTGGGGATTCGGGCATCGCGAGGTTAAGTATAAGGACGTTAAAGATTCACCGATTATCCGCAAACGGTACCGCAAGCGGTAAAAAATGCTAGGAATTATAACAAGTATGAACCATCAGGAGATTTTGTTTGCGAGGAAGATTACAGATGAGTATCTCAAATTTTTGAAAAAGACCGGCGGTCTTGTCGAAGAAACGAAACGCGCTACAGTTTTTACCCTTAAGGCAACGCTGATTAAATCGAGGGAAAGAGGTATATTAGAAAAATGCAAAAACAAATGACCTTTAGCGATGTGGAATACGGGGTGCGCAAGCGGGTGAGCCGGCGCGAAGTCTTTTT
>JAISCO010000225.1 GCA_031265535.1 Spirochaetaceae bacterium
TACCAAGCTTTTGACCTCTTCAAAAACCGTTTTTTTTTCATGTTATCCCTCCTATATGCCTATATATCACTATCTTAGCGGGATGTCTAGGTACTCTCTCCCTTAACTTGTTGACAGTGCTCTGCGGGGGATCCCCCCGCAACGCCCCCATCCAGCAATTCCGATTTCGAGAAAATCCTGGATTTGATATAGTTTTAACGGCACTTTTTTGATTTTGGGCGCATTTTTGCTCTGTAAAAACAGTGCTTTCCGCTCTAATTTGCTTCGTTACGCTTCGCAAATTACGCTTGTGCCGCCTCTTCCATTGCTAATTGCTAAATTGCTCATTGACATTTTTCCTTTTTACCTTTTCCTTTTTACCTCTTTGCCGTGGCCATCCGGGTTGGCGCTGTTTTTGGTTTTGAAATCGGATTTGCCCCCCCCCCCCCCCATCCCATGCTGATTGATATTTTACAAGTAGAAGCACTATATTCGCAGTGGGATTTAATACCGCGCCAACCGGCGCGCCGGTTGACGCCCTTTCAGGGCGTGGAGCTTCATCGCTTATATGCGTTCGCTTGAATCGCCAATTAGTTGTCCTGTTTTTACTTCAAGAGCCTTTACACGCAGGCGGCGCAACTGACCGGGGCCATCCATTCTGGCACTCAATATAATATCAGCTCCTAGCAGCTGTCCTATCAACATAAGGATATAATCATTATTATATGAGGGTATGCCTATACTATTGCTTGCCCTAAAAGCGTCAATTTGACGACGATCTATAACATGGAACCTCTTGGGCGAATGTACTGTGAGATAAGTTAATTCCTCAAGTACATAGTCTGCTTCCTCAATATTGTCACTGTCCACATTTACTACAGCGATCTTTGTTTTCTTTTTTAGATCCTTAGTAACACGATCAAAAGAGTTACGAACGGATGTTTCTATGATAAATGGGTTAATAACCGACTGCCCATCATTCTCAGGAACCGAGTCAGCAGCGTCAGCCACTTGCGTATTTTGTTGCGTATTTTGACGCAGGCTTTCCTCTCCAACCGCCACAATCGATTCATCGGTAACGGTAAACATGAGCCGCGAATTATTAGCGTTAAACTGGGTTACTTCTGTACTCCGCGCGTGATAGTCTTCAAATGCGGCGCGTATTGTATGGTGTCCGTTACGCACCTTAACAGTAACAATATCGCCTACTTTGAGCGAACCTGAAACTTTTCCATCAATGTAAATCCGTAAACGTATCAAACTGTTGTTATCCACACGCTGAACAATAATTTCTGACATATTATTATTCTCTTTATTGCCGCCAGCTTTGACCGATAATACTGGAATAAGCAACAATAGCGCAAATAGTACAGCTAAATTCGCCCGATTTGTGTTACGCAAATTCATCAATCTCATATATATCCCCTTAAATAAATGCAATCCAAGAGTAATACTCCCAATCTCGCCCTTGCACATATATTTCACTATATTATCTACTTTTCGGCATATTTGGTCAAAAAATGTAGGCTTTTATTTGCAAAGTCTGGTTTATGTCACTCCTCACTCCTGATTGCTAATTGTTCATTGCTCCTTGCTAATTGTTACTTTTTACCTTTTCCTTGTTACCTGCTCATTGCTACCTGTTCACTGCCGCTGATTCGCTCTTTAATTACAACAATTTTTTTGCACGCGCCGGATATATGTCCGGTTTCACCAAGAGCGAGCATTATGGCGGCGGCGTCCCCTGCAAGCTCTGTGTCGCTGATTTCCGGTACAAGCAGCGCGCACCCGCAGGCGCGGGCTTTAAACCTGTTCCATAGCGAACTTTTGGCCTGCCCGCCCGAATGCCGCATCTCATGAACAGGGTAACCCGCGCGGCGCAGCGTTTCGAGCGCCCGCCGCACCTCGTCTATAATTTTTTTTAGTACAGGGTGGATGACCCCGGCGCCGTCCGCCGTGTCAAGCATTTGCCGCAGGGTTGTTTCGTAAAGGACGTCTTGTTGGCCGGTTTCCAGCCGGTAACGGTCAAAAATACTGCCGGATTCAGGCATAACAACACTTACATTCCACAAACCTTCAATCGCGTGAGGCAGCACACGTAAAGAATGAGCCTCGGCGGTGTCAGCGTCCGGTTTGCTTCTAACACAGACATTGATTCCCTCGGAACTGCCGGCGCGGTCGCAGACAAGCCCGGGCGCGGTCGCACCTGAGCCCAGAAGCGCCATGATAAAATCCGGCCCGCCCGCGACTATCGGTATACCCGCGCTAAGACCGCTCACCCGCGCCGCCTCAACCGAAACACGGCCGATTATTGAACCAAGAGGCGCAAACGGCGGAAATTTCCGGCTGTCAAGCGAAAAACCGGCGCACTGGCTGTCATCGTAGTAGTAGGGGCGGTAGTACGAAGTAGGCAAAACGCTTACCGGTTCCGCGCCCAATCTTGCGGAAAGCCACTCTTGGCAGGAAAGGAAAAGGCCGGTTTTTTCGTATAAATCCGGCTTGTTTTGGCGAAAATAGGCAACGTAGGGCAAAAAGAAGCTGGGGCCGCTTGCCGCGGGCGGCTTGTACCGCGGCGAAAACCAGTAAAGCGGCGGCAGCGGGGATGCATCCTCTTTAACGCCGCCTTGAAGCGGCACAAGCGTCGGCCCGTTACCGGAGATACAGAGCGCCTCGACACTAACCGCGGGCAGTTTTGCAAACAAACCCTTAACGGCGCGGTAAAACGCCGCCTCCCACATGGACGCATTTTCGGCGGCAATCCCCGTATCGTGGTACATTTCCCGTGTAAACGCGAGCAGTCTTCCCGATGCCGCGCCGTCTATGTTAATGAACGCGGCTTTTAAGGATGTTGTGCCAATATCGGCGCAAAAGACAACGTGATTTTTTTGTGTAATTTTTTCCATAAAACAAGGGGCGCTGTTAATTGATATGCCTGATATGCCGGCGGCAGCCTAAAACAAAATTCAAAAGGCGGCGGCCAATTTCAATCTTTTTTACCACATTTTTTACCACAGACATTTAGCTTAGATTTTTTTTATCAGCGACTTGACTATGGCATCGCGGTTATCAAGCATTGATGATATCGACAAGCCTTGATGCAGCCGTGATATTATTTGCGCAAAAAGTTTTGTAACGTCTACACTTGAATACCATTCACGAGTAAGCAACTCCTCGTGATACACGGCGTTAGTACCGATTATCCGGTAAAAAAGCCCGGCGCGGTAAGCGTCATCAAAAAATTTAACCGCTTTTCCGGAGAAAAGCGGCAGACTTATAGCGCATAAAACTTTTTTTGCGCCCTGCTCTTTAAGGAATTCCATAGCCTTTAACAAGGTTCCACCCGTTCCAAGTATATCATCCGCCATAAAAACTATTTTTTCTTTGACATTACCCAGAAGTTTTACATCGGCAATATTGTTGTCCATAGCGTCTTTTGTTACCCGTGAATAATCCCGCTCCTTATAAATTAACGCCAGCGGTTTTTTCAACGCCGTCGCGTAAAATTTGTTGCGGTCAATCGATCCTGTATCCGGCGCGGCAACAACAAAATCTTCGCTGTACAACGGAACAAGATGCGACAGTTTGCGGATAATTTGGTAGCTTGCGTGCAGGTTTTCCATCCTCATGCGGCAGAAAGAATTCTCTATATCCCGTGAATGAATATCGAGAGTGATAAGGCAATCGACGCCAAGCGATTCAAAAATTCTGCCGATACGGCTCGCGGTAACACCCTCCCGCCCTTTTCTTTTATGCTGACGCGCGTATGGATAAGTCGGCGCAACCACCGTAACACTCCGCGCTCCGGCCTGCTTAACCGCGTCAACCGTAACATAAGCCACCATAAGATGATCATTCACGCTAAGCTCTTTTGTCAAAGTCCCGCCATTGAATTTCAGCGGGTAGTGATTTTCAACATCCTGCACAATGAATATATTCTTGCCCCTTACGGATTTAAGTATTTCCGCCTTAAATTCACCGTTTGGGAACATAGTAAAATGAGCCGGCACCTTAAACTGCGGGGCGTGAAGTTTCATATCCGAGCTATGTGGATTCATGCCCGTAGTCGTAATTTCATTGATAAAGTTGATACGCTGCATAACCTCGTCCGGCTCAGTCTTAAAACGGCGCGACATCTCTTCAACTGTTACGCTAAAAACATGATGATATTGCTTTTTTAAATGAACTATTACCTGATCGGCAAAGACTTCCCCGCCCGGGCAGGCAACTATCGCAAGATTTGCGGGATTAGAGTAATAAAACATGGCTCATTCTACACCAATTTCCTTAAATATGACAATGCTTCGCCCAGGAAGAAGGAAGAAGGAAAAAGGAAGAAGGAAGAAGGAAGAAGGAAGAAGGAAAAAGGAAGAAGGAAGAAGGAAGAAGGAAGAAGGAAGAAGGAAGAAGGAAGAAGGAAGAAGGAAGAAGGAAGAAGGAAGAAGGAA
>JAISCO010000228.1 GCA_031265535.1 Spirochaetaceae bacterium
TTCATATTTTTAATAACGGCCGCAAATTATTCCGCAAAGAAGTACAGAGATTTGACGCGGCTTTGGAAGGACGGGGCATATAAAGAAGTGTACGATGAGAGCGGGCTGCGGCTTGCCGAAAAACCCTTGGATTTTTTTTTGCTGTCATTACGCGGTTATTCGGCGTATCAGCTTGCCGTTGCCCAGATAAACAACCAGGATATGCAAATGTATGCTGATGAATCCATAGCCGCTCTGCGTAAGGCGCTTTTGCAGAAAGACGGTGAGCGGAGCGGGCGCGTACGCTATGTGCTGGGTAAGGTTTATTTTGCCAAAGGGCCGGATTACGCGAATCTGGCGGTTAAATACCTTGAGGAGGCGCTTTCGTTCTCATACCGCGCTGATGATATTCCCGAATACCTGGGACTTGCCTATGCGGAATTGCATGATTACCAGAAAAGTGTTGAGGCTTTTTCCGAAGCGCTTGTACCGGTAGATAAGGAGAATGCGGACAGTACACTTTCCGATATTCTACTGCTTGCGATTGCCCGATCATACCTTGAACTGGACGAGACCGACAATTCGCGCGCTTATCTAATACAGTGCCTTGATGTATCGAAAGATTTTTCCGTGCAATCTTCAGCCAGACTTCTTTTAGGTAAAGTTTTAATGAAAAAGGGCGATATTGAAGGCGCGGAGCAGCAATATTTGAGCATTTTAAAAGAAGGCGGAGAACAGGTAGACGCCCGTTATGAGTTGGGCGTACTGTACGATGCGCGGGGCGAAAATACAAAAGCGCGCGCCGAATGGCGAAAAGCTTTGCGCTTAGATCCGGCGTATGCTCCGGCTATAGCGCGGCTTACTATGTAAGGAACTGTGCAAGCTCTTCGAGCTTCGATAGGGTAAGGAAAACTTATTAACTATGGGGTCCGCGCGGCGGTCCCCCCACTGTGAAGTAAAAAATAACGTGGCCAAATGGTAATGTTATTTCTGCGCAGTTACTAACCATCTTAATAATCGGAGGCAGAATGTTTGGTCTTAAATCATCGGATATAGGCATAGACTTGGGAACTTGTAATACGCTTATTTATATACGTGGAAAGGGTATTGTTGTTAATGAACCGTCTGTTGTCGCGGTAGAGCGTGGAACTAAAAGAGTTATGGCTGTTGGGCAAGACGCTAAACGGATGCTTTGGAAAACGCCGGAAAATATAATAGCGATCCGCCCCATGCGCGATGGGGTAATTGCCGATCTTGAATCTACCGAGAAAATGATACGGTATTTTCTTTCTAAAGCGCTTCCTCGTCATTTCCGCTTAATTAAGCCGCGCATGATAATAGGAATTCCGTCCTGCATTACCGAAGTTGAGCGGCGGGCTGTTGAGGAATGCGCTTATAAAGGCGGGGCGCGCGACGTGATGGTAATTGAGGAGAGCCGCGCCGCCGCTATAGGGGCCAATATCCCGATATTTGAGCCGGCAGGACACATGATTTGCGACATCGGCGGCGGTACTACCGAAATATCCGTTATATCTTTGGGCGGCATGGTTGTAAGTAACGCGATACGGCTGGGCGGCGATGAATTTGATGAAGCGATCGTTAAACATGTGCGGAGCGTACACAATCTGATAATAGGCGAGCAAATGGCGGAACGGCTTAAAATAGAGATAGGCAACGCCTCGCCGGATAAAACGATAGAAAAGGTTGAGATAAAAGGCGGCGATGCCATTACCGGCCTCCCGCGCCGCCTTGAAATAGATTCTATCGAAGTAAGCGAGGCTTTGCAGGATACTGTAAACCAGATAATTGATGAAGTAAAAAAGACTCTGGGGCAGACCCCGCCGGAACTTGCCGCCGATATTGTCGATCAGGGCATAGTTATGACCGGCGGCGGGTCGCTGCTAAAGGGCCTGCCGAAACTCATTTCAAAAGAAACAAATGTTCCTGTGATTCTTGCGGAAAATCCGCTTCAATGCGTCGCGTTAGGCGCGGGAAAATATTTTGACAATGTACATGGTTTTGACAGAGATCGTAATATCTATGACAGCCTTAACAGATAATGACAAAGGCCGGCGGTAAGCCAAGAAAGCGTGTAAGCGCCAATGTTTATGTCTTTGCGGCGCTTGCGTTAAGCTCTTTTTCTTTGCTGCTATTTTCTACGCGCAGTTTTGTGATAAATATTCAGGATACTGGTTTATCCATTTTTTCCGGCATACGCGGGGCAATACACACTGTTTCTTCCACTGTTTCGGATACACTTCTTGCCGCTCATGAATTGCTTGCCCTGCGGGACGAGTATGACAAATTGCTGGAACGTGTTACTCAGTATGAGTATCTTGAACGAAGTTCTACTGAAATACGCGCCGAAAACAACCGCCTGCGCGAACAGTTGGGTTTTTCACAAAATTTGTCGTACAAGCATATACCGGCTGAGGTTTCAGGACACGATCCGGATAACATTTTTTCGGCTTTTGTAATCAATAAAGGGAAAATGCACGGGATTGAAAATAATATGCCTGTAATCGCGTTTCAAGGCGGAATGCAGGCGCTGGTTGGAAAAGTAGTACAAACCGGGCAGGTAGAAAGTCTTGTAATGCCTTTGTACGATCAACGCTGTTTTGTATCGGCACGGCTTGCGCATGAACGTTATGACGGAATCGTTGAAGGTCAAGGGATGCCGGCATATCCTCTCCTGATGCGTTCAATCACAAAAAGAGCGCGGGATGATGTAAAAACCGGCGACATTGTAGTTAGCAGCGGCATGGGCGGCGTATATCCCGACAGCATTATAATTGGCAGAGTAAGTAAAATTATATTTCTGGAATATGAGACTTCGATAGAGTTAGAATTGGAAAGCGCAATAGATTTTTCGCGGCTTGAATATGTTTTTGTTATCAAGGAAAAAAACGAATGACAAAGAATATAATCTGGACGACCGCGTTTATCGCGGCCGCCGGAATTTTACAATCAACGCTGTTGTCGCCGCTCGCGGTATATTTCTACGCAAAGCCGGATATAGCATTGGATATTTTAGTGTTTTCCGCCTATTTGAATGGAATGATGACAGGTCAGATTTCAGGTTTTTTTTCCGGACTGTTTTTAGATTTTTTGTCGAACGCGCCGCTGGGGCTTAATCTTTTTGTCCGTACCGTGATAGGAGCGCTGACCGGACTTTTGCACGAGACATTCTTTCTTGACAAGATAATTTTACCCGCAGCGTTATGCGCGGGCGCGACACTGCTAAAGGCTGTACTTCTTTTACTGTTAAATTTTCTGTTTGCGGGGGCTGTTCCGGCCTATTCGTTCAGCACACCGGTTTTGTGGGTAGAACTCGCTATGAATACAGTTTTAGCGCCGTTTATTTTCGCGTTGTTAAAGATGTTTACAAACCTTATCTCAAAAAAGAGATAACGTTTTTTAGCGGGGGGGGGGGGGGCGGTGCGGGACTGCCGGTTATACACATCTTTGGCGGGCAGCCAGCCTCAGGATATATCGTGGAAACTGGTCAAGCCCTCGTGAATGGTAATCACTCCGGGGGGATGTTGGCTTTTGTGCCCTTCCCAGCCGCCGCCGTTCCCTGTTCTTGGCGGACCGATTCATTCAAATCTTGCATATTACTTTCGAAAAATCAAGCCATGAATGAACTATTAAATAGGGGGGTATCAAATGAAATTGCGGTCAGACGAATCCATTTTGCGGCCTTTGGCGATACGCTGTATCATATCAAACGAGAAGGTCTTTTCGTACACTCCTCAATCATACCGATATAGTGAGTAGCGGCACGGGCGCGTTCAGCAAGCATAGCTTGTTTCTTCATGTTATAAGCTAAAAGCCGCCCCAAATCCGTTATTTCATACCCGTGTTTTACTTATTCCTTGCTGCCTGTTCCCTGTTTGCAGCTGTTCCAGTTTTAACCAGCTTGCGGCCCATATCCAGAAAAAAATCCTTCATTTCATCGGAAAGCCGTCTAAAAATACCCAATAATTCCTTTTCTTCCGGGGTATCAGCTAACTCCTTGCTTATGAACATATCCCCTTCCCCGGTACGGAGCCAGCTTTCATTAACCCCAAAAGTTAGACAAATTAGTCTTATATTTTGTTCTGTTAGAGTGTTTTGCCCAATCTCTATGTGAGAATACCCTCCCTGCTTCATGCCAAGTCTATCCGCAAAATCGGATTGGTTTAGTTTTAAAGCCTTTCTTAAATCTTTTAGTTGCTTATTCATCCGTCCTCCTGCCTACATAGTATAGAAAAAAGATTAAAAAAGCAAAATTTTTACTATTAAAGAGTAAAAATACTTGACGTCAAATCTTTAATATTATATTATTACTCTTAAATATTATTCGGGAGGTGCGGTGGATCACGAAAAGGAAAAGGAATTGATTGAGCTTTTCAGAAAGATGAGCAGTGAAGACAAGGACAGGTTTCTTTCCGATATGCGGGATGCTGATAAAAAGGCCGCTTTAGAACAGTTAAGCACCTCGTATTCTGCCCAGGAAAACTTTGAAGCGGTACATTTTAAAGCTGAAAATAATTTTTAGCAAATGAGCCAATTTCAAAACTCGGTTAGTGCTGGAACTTCGTTCCAGATGAAATTGGCTTCCGAAAAAGCGGCTGTATGATAGAGGCTCAACAAAAAGTTATTGATACTTACGCCGGTGTTTTGGAAAAGATACTGGTAAGGAGCAGGCTTTACTACAAAAATACAAAAATTGTCTGCTTTTGCAGACATAGAAGGAGAAAGATGTGAAAAAGACAGTATCTTTGGTTTTGGCGGCAGTAGTATTTTTTATGATACTATTCATATGCATCAGTTGTGGGAAAGGCGCGCACATCAGCAAAATCCTTCGTGAGGATGCGAGCGAGGCATCAATGAATTGGCTCTTTTTGATAAAAGAGTATGGCGTTAACTATGTATGGGACGATTCAACCTTGCTGGGAGAAGCCATTAAAGCAGGTCGGGTCGATATGGTTAAGGCGCTTATAAAAGACGGTGTAGACGTTAAGCGTCCAAGCACTTATTTTACGATGTTCGGAACAACTATTGGTTTTTTACCGCTTCAACAAGCCGCGATACATACAACCGGCAGTATTGCGGACAGGCTTATGGGGATAGGTTCAACTGCCCCAATTGAAAACCTTGCGCAAATAGCGGTCTTGCTAATAAAAAACGGTGCGCCTGTAAAATATGAAAATTTTGATGTGCTACAGTACGCCATATCCAGCGGAGACAATGATTTCTTTGAAGCCGCATTATCAAAATATACAAAAGATATGCTGGATTATTCCGGTTACACTGGCGATAATGCCAAAAATACTGCTTTTTCAGGTTTTTCTGTTGACGAAAATTTTGACAGACAAAAATCAATGCTCGACAGACTTAGGAAGAAAAATATACAATTCGGGTTTTATGATATTGCGAAGGCCATAAAGCTATATACCGACCCTGAATCAAAACAATATTTGAATCCCAGCGTTCTTGAGCTTATCGAGTATATGGCGAAACAAGATAAAATTCAGTATATATATGAACAACCAGAGCAGTTTTCAGAAGATAATCCTCATATGGTCAGCGCGTTTGATTTGGCCATCGGTAGTATCTACATTGCCTATACCGGAAAAACCGCGACGGAACCGGATGCTTACATAAATACGATAAGCTTGTTTGGTGATATTTCGCCGGATGTATTTCCGTATTACTGGGAGGTTGAAGGAGATTTTCGTTCAAGAGGCCCTATTGCGGTATTTTTCGATATTATGGCGTCTAAAATAAACAACGAGGGTAAGCATCGCATAAGAGTTGCCTCTGCGGAACAGGCAAATCAAAATCGCTCCCATGGAGAAGCGTTGATAGAGGTAGAGCCTTTCGCGGACATTTTTCAGGAATGGAACGCCGAAACAATAATCAATGCATTTGAGGCTCTGAGCAAATACAATGCTTTGTATTATCAAAATAATAATGATAAAAAACCCCTTGATGATTTTTGTGATCGGATAACCAATCAAGAGGATATGGACTTGGTTAAACCATATTATTCTGTTTTTGATTGGCTTGTGCAACACGGATACAATATATACGGGACAAAAAACTATCTTGTATATGAAGACTCAAATGGGGCGGAAGATTTCTTTTTAAACTACCATACAAGAGCATTATGGAAAAATACGCCGTTGAATAACCCGAATGACCCGGAAGCTATACCGCTGTCTTATTTAAAAAGAATGGCGAATGGCAATTATATGTGGAATTCTATATATAAGGAAGCACTGGAGATATTAGACGGCAAAATACCGGGATTTTCAGAAAGCTCAAGAGAATGGATTTCTAGGAGTGGAAGTTATTTGGATTCAAAAAATTATACATGGCATTACTACAGTGCAAATGTAAAACCATAAGTAGGAGGAGAGCATGAAACTTTTCGGAATTATTCTTATCGCAATCGGCGTTATAGGAATCATATTGGGCGGAATGATGTTTGGGGACATTAGTATTGCAGCATGGATAGGTGCTGTAACAGCAATCGTAACTGGCATCGGATTTTTGAAACTCGGAAAATTGTTGCAACATTTGAAAATAGGAAACGTTTGATTAATAGAGTTGTTCGGAAACTGAAGTTTCCGAACAACTTCCGCTTAAAAGCTGCAAAATGCCGTGCATTTTGTGAGACTTGTGAAACAACTAACCGAGTTGTTGAACAAGTCCAATATTTCACATAAAAAGTAAACGTGATATTTGCCGGAGGGCATAAAACTTAAGGATGAGGTATGAAAAAGAAATGTTGCTTTGTATTTGCAAGTACGCTGTTGGTTTTGTTCATTATGAATGCAGCGGGATGCGGTTTATCCACCGAGGATATTGAAGAACAGGTCATAGCGGACATTGAGTCAAACTGGGCGGAACAAGGACTCGAAGGAGTAACCATTGATGATTTAACTTTGGTTAAGAAAAGCAAAAACGAGTACCGTGGAATACTTGAAATTTCTGCTTATGGAGAAAGTGAAACGGTTACAATTAATGTAATGATGGACGGTGATTCATTCATGTGGGAAATTGAAGATTGGTAGAATATCATCGGGGCGGTGGACGCGCAAGATACCCCCCCCCCCCCCACACACATTATTATAATTGATAAAACCACCGGCTATGCCGGTGGTCTTTGACTTTATTATTGCACAGTTGCTATTTGGCAAATAGCGGGGTCATTTGACTTCGCTGCGAATAAAGTTTTCCGTACGGAAAACTTACAAAAAATATTGGAGGGATAATCATGAAATTTGTTAAAAAGTCGTTGTTTCTGTCTGTAACGGCCGCGGCGCTCGCGTTAATCGCGGACTGCAAGTCCAGTCCCAAAGCTCCCGCGGAGATAGCCGCGGATGTTAAACCAACGCAAAAAACCATAACAGTTGACAACAAAGGCGCTTCGTTTGGTATTCCTACGCCGGAATGGGTGACAGCTTTTATTCAGAGCGGCAACCTTGGCGTCGAGAAACTATCGCTTTACAAGGACAAATATTGCTTTGTTGTAGAGGCTATGGACCAATCAAAGGATTACGCTATCGCCTGGGTTCAGAACGCGAGCGGGCCGCAGCAAATCGCCGCAAAGGTTTCTACAACGGTGGCATCAAGCGCGTCCAACGCGCTGTCCGGCGAGAAAGGGGGCGATGTAGAATCCCATTTGAATGCGGCGACCGAGCAGCTTAGCAACGCCTCGTTTAACGGAGCGACAAAAGAAGCGGACTGGTGGCAGATAGTAAAAAACACCGATACCGGTGTGGAAGAGTGCCGGGCATTTGCCCTGTGGCTTATCAACAAGAAGCAGCTTGATGAACAGGTGGCCGCGAATCTTCAAAGGATAGTCGATAATAACACGGCAATGTCCGCGGCTGAACGCGCGATCTATGCCGATCTTATCACTCAAATCCGCTCAGTCGGCGGTATTAACAGCCCGCAGGCTCAAAGCGGTAACGGGCAGAACACATCAAATTCTTCCGGAATTGCTATTTCTGATCAAGAAAATATTGGCGCAGAAGTATCAGCATCTATCCCCGCGGTTAAACAGACGAGCCGCGAAACATCAATAAGCTATGAGCGATTCACCGCGCTGAGAAAACTTGATTTTAAGTTTGGCAGTGCCGGCGGCAGAGGTGAAATTGTTTTTACACCGGACAGCAAAGCTATTATCGCGTACGACCGGCCCGGTAATCAGGGTTATATTAAATTATGGGATGTAGAAACCGGTAAGGCAATACGAACTATTCGCGAGTCCGGAGGATTTTCCCATATTGCCATCAGCCCCGACGGAAAAAGATTCGTTACTTGGAATTCTCTTATGGGCAATATAATACTTCTTTGGGATTTTGCGACAGGCGCGTACCGTGAATGTAGGGGTCATACCTCTGGCGGCATGGGGGGAAGTGTATATTCACTTGCCTTTAGTCCGGACGGGAATTACTTTATTTCCGGCGCTTCAGATAAGACAATCAAGATTTGGAGCGCTGATACAGGACAGGAAATCATGACATTGACGGGACACACTGAAAACGTATTATCTGTAAACTATAGTCCTGACGGACGGCAAATTGTGTCCTGTTCTAATGATAAAACTATAAAGTTTTGGGATGCTTCAAATGGGAATGTAATTCGAAGCATTTCCGCTAATTGTTCTAAAGTTTCTTATTGCCCGGACGGGCGTAAAATTGCAGCCGTGGAAGGCAATAAAATACATATTTTCGACGGGCAAAACGGGCGGGAACTCTTTACATTGACCGGACATAACAGTGGCATAAGTGCAATCTCTTTCAATCCTTATGGGAGCCACTTATTATCAGCCGATCAAGGCTCAGGCAGTAATATAATCGTGTGGAATATGTCTAATGGATGGGAGATAGGGCGTTTGAGTTCGAAGGATTACGGTTACGGAATTAAGTCACTTGTTATTAGTGCCGATGGAAAATATTTCGCTATTAGTGGGGCAAGTATCACCATTTGGGGAGAAGAATGAGGGTAGGACATCAAAGTCCCGTTACCGGTTTGTCATTTAGCGTTGATGATTCAAGATTGCTGTCGACATCTTATCAGGTTCAATAAAAATATGAGAAGAGGAATGAGCTATGAACGAAAAAAAACGATGGTATGATCATAAGTGGGCTGTCCGGCTTCTATTGATTCTTTTTTATCCGGCGGGCATCTATGGTTTTATCAGAGCCTCAAAGAAACCAACCATAACGATGATAATTACAACTCTGTTCTATGGAGGGTTCTGGGTAATGGTTTTCTTTTATCAGCCATCACCAGATTCTGATACGGTTGTTATAAAAGAAACCGAGACGGCAGAGACAGAAGAAGATACAGACCAGCCCTTAACCCTTTATCAAGCCGCCGAAGTTGGAGATTTAAAAATGGTAAAAAGATTGCTAAAAAAGGGGGAGCAACCATATATTCCGCCTTATGTATTTTCCGGTATCCCTGAAAATGACGAACCGGAAAATGATGCATATTATATCGCGGTTAAGAACGGATATCTTGACATTGCCGATGAGATTTCAAAAAAATTACCGAGGACGCCGTATTGGGTTGGGCGGAATAGCATTTTGAGACTGGAAAATGATGAAAATACTATATCCGCCGAAAAAACAGCTTTTTTTCTTGATCACAGAGCAAACCTGCCGCTGGATGATGTAAAATCACTAATCGACGTTTATTCCAATCCATCGACAGATATTGAAGACCGGCAAATATGCCTTACTTTACTGAATCAATCAGCTATATTCGATGAATCCAACAACACTTATTCAGAATTTGGTGTTGATTTAAAACCCTATCTCACTTCTGCCGTTATCTGGGAGCGTTTAAGTTTTCCGGATTTAAAATCAATAAATCAGATTGCAGGTAAGTGGGAAGGAGGCAGGAGAGTGCCTTTTTTTGAAGAAAATGACGAAATGCTATCGGACGCTTACGTTTTTGTCTCAGTCAAAGTAAATTTTCTTAAGAATCCAAAAATAGCAACATCTCCATTTATGAAATGTAGAATTGAGGTTGATAATTCCAGTCTTCTTAACAGTTTTATAGATCTTATGTCGGAACAAACCGGCACTCCAAAAATCCTGCTCGGTGGTAAAAAAAAGGAATTCTTTAAAGAAATGTCAAACGGAATGGAAGGAAAGTATAACAGTGAACATATATCCGGTGAAATAAAAATTAAAGGCGAAACCTTTGTGAAAGAAATAATATTATCTGTCTACGCATTTGAACATGATTTTTCAAAAAATATGGAAATGAACGCAAATAAAGATAAAATACGCATGGATTTTGGACCGGCTGTTAGCGACTTACTGTCGGCAAGCTATTTGCAAATTGAACTGGATAGAAATTAATAGGAGAAGTATTATGACCAAACTAAATTTTGATGAGATTGCGGATATTTCACTGCAACTCGGCGATGACGCCGAACCTATCACGATCTCTGCGGCAAAGGCATTTTCATGGGGCAAGATTGCGGCAACACAAACCTGCCTTGACATGACATACGAATACATAAAAAAGTGGTATTGGAGTAAAAAAAATCTTGAAAATGTTATTGACGGATATATAGCATTGTGGAGAGCGCTAAAAGAAACCGTAGGCGAAGCTTTTCTGCTGGATTTCATAAATCAAGGTGAATTCTCTTACAATGTAGAGAATTTAACTGCTGCTTATGATGAAGAATATGGCGCAATGTTTGAAAGTGCTTTTAGCGAGATCAAATCTGTATATGGTGGATTGTCTGCTGACCAGATAACAAAGGAAGCCTATCGTGCGTTGAGGAAAGAAGCGCGGGGGCGTGTTATCGGTATCGGTCATGGATTCAAGGGCGGTATTGCCTCTGGTATTGGCGCGGAGTTTGGGAATGTGGCGGCTGGTTTGGGGCACAGCATCGTGAATGCAATCGGTAACAGTATTGACAGGGCTTCAACAAATGACAAATTAAGAAACTTTTACATGCAGGAATCGACATTGCAGGGGATTTTAGACACATGGAATGTTATCTTCTGGAAAATGTATGATAATCATATTGATCTTTTGAACACAATACTTATTGAGGACGGAACAGAACATCTGTTTGATTATTCACTGTTAATGCGGCTTAGTGATTCCGCATATACTATTTACCAAAATATTCACAAGGCGGATAATATATCAACCGAAAATTATTTCAACGGCATATTCCAATGTATAGAAAAATTTCCGTTTGAAGCGCAATATTGGAAAAATTTTCTAAATATCATTATTTTTGCGAACGAAGGCAATAAGGACATATCAAACTCGATTTTTGATTTTTCTATGGAAGTCGATAAATATGTACCTGGTTTCAATGATGAGATCGCAAGTGATAGCGTAGAATGTTTGCTGAATATGCATATTGAAAATACTATAAGTAATGATGAATATTCGGAACTGGGGATTGTCGCGTTTTTTAATGAAAATATGGATACCGAATCTTTTGATAATTACTTTCTTACCGCACTGACAAATATATATAAAGATGACGATATCGGGATTGATGAACTCAAGGTCGTCCTTGACTTGTTGGAAAAACTCAACAGGAATATTGAACAATACTTGCATAATGAAGATTTCGTTAAAGTTTATGAAGAAAAAATATATATACTCACTAAAAAGTATATCGAAGAACGGGAAACCTCAATCCTACAGGCATTGGTAAACGGTACTATTGATTCTATCACAAGTGATATTTCATATAAACCGATATTAACAGATGAGAGCGTATTACTTACAGTTATATATGTAGCATATAAAAAAATACTGAATGAAAATGATGCCACAATAACCAGCGAAATATTGAATAACATTGATAGACTGAAAGCTGCTCTCCATGTTGACCGCAATTTAAACGAGCTCAAGACTTATTCTGTCTTAAAAACAAAACTAACACCCATCGAAACATTGATAAAGCGTTTTTATGCTTTTATTGACGGGATAGTTCAGGAAAACGGCATAGAAATAATGGGCGGTCATGCCTACTGGGGAAAAATACCAAACGATATTCGTGGAAAGATAATAGCAAATTTTACTATACCTGAAAATGAACAGATACTTGCCGTGTTTGATGATACGGTGTTTAACTCAGGAAAGCAGGGTTTAGTTCTCACATCAAAAGCCATTTATAAAAAGGGCGAATCATATTTAAGCCCATGGTGCATAACATGGGAAGATGTAATTTCTCAATGTTATATGACACTATATGAAAAATCAATTTATATAGAAGGTAATGAAAACAACCAAAAGAAAATAATACATTGCATTGAATTTAGCGGCTTGGCTGTTAATATACGTTTTACCGCCCTCAGTAATATATTACAGGCCGCCTGTTTGATATTTACAGGTAGAAATGTAGAAATTAAAAACTTCGAGCTTGTTGCAGGAGCTGAGTTTGATATGTCAAATTTAGATGATTATTCTGCATTAATGGTAAATACGGACAGCAAAGAACAAGCTCAACAGCAAAGCTCTAATGAAATTCAAGAAAAACTTTCTCAAACAGAGAACAAGTCTGAAGAACGTTATAATTATCTATGTGAAGATGATCGTATTTACAAAGCGTTAAAATTCAAAAAACGTAAGGGATTTTTCAGGCATATTTTACCTGCGTCATGGATACTAACATTAGGATTTTATGGTTCATTGGCATTTACTTTCATGGGTATCCTAACTTCAATACTTCCGATAGACAGTGTAGTTTTCTTATTGCTTTTTTATCTAATCCCGATTGTGTTATTGGTATTTGGAATTAAAAAAAGAGTAAAATACATAAAAGAAAAGAAACCGTGGAAAGAATGTACCAATTCTGGGAAAAAGGACATTAAAGAAGTATTCAAAGAATTTCAAGAGATGGAAAAAGAATATCTGGGAATATAGTATACCTTATTCGCAAAGTCTGGTTTAATACCCCGCCGCAAACTTGTTTGCCGCAAATTTGCGCGCTCTGCGGAGGCTCATTTGAAACCGACTTGTCCTAATTCCTCACTGCTAATTCCTGCTTTTTACTTTTTCCCTTTTACTTATAATGTGGGGGGGGGGGGGGCTTAAAACAAATTTGTTAGCAGCAGAGACATCTGCGGTATGTAGGTAGTCAGAAGAACAACGGCCAATTGTATCAAAAGGAACGGCAAAACATACCGGCATATTTCGATAAACGGTTTTTTGAAACAGTAACTTGCTAAAAAAAGGTTGAGGCCGACAGGCGGTGTCAAAAAACCGGTCTCCATGTTTATTAAAAAAATCATGCCAAGATGTACGTGGTTTATACCGAAAGCGTCGGCAAGCGGCACAATGAGCGGCAGAACAATTAGTATAGCGGAAAAAATATCGATAAGGCATCCGGTAACAAGCAGCATTAAATTCAGCATTAAAAGAAACAACCATTTTGATTTGATGGCGGTCTGCACCCAGCGCGCGAAATTTTCAGGGGCCTGCGTATCGACAACATAGTATGAAAGAGCCTGCGAAAGCGCAAGTATGGCTAGTATACCACCGGTTATCGGCAGCGCTTTCGCAAAAACCTTGCCGATATCGCGCGGCGCTATATCACGGAGTATAACGACTTCTATAACAAAAATATAAACCAGCGCCGCCGCACCGATTTCCACGAGTGAAAGTATGCCGGAAAAATATCCCGCTACGAGCAGAAACGGCAAAAGGATTTCAAAAAAAGATTTTTTTAGCGACCGCGCGGCCCGTTTAATGTTGAATTTTTCCAGCGGCATCTTTGTTTTCAGCGAGATCATTATGCCGAATATTATCATTGAAAAAGTGAGCAGCAAACCGGGGAGTATTCCGGCCGCAAACAGATGTAATATATTTGTCTGTGTTGTTGTTCCAACAAGTATCAATGGAAGTGAGGGCGGGAAAAGCAGTCCGATACTGCCGCACGAAGTTAAAAGCCCTATGGAAAAAGCGCTTGAATATTTTGTGCCGCCCGGCGCGCCGCTTGGCGCATCGTTATCATTTCCTGACAATACCTTATACAAAATACCGCCCAGCGCAAGAATCGTTACGCCGGAAGCGCCGGTAAATGAGGTAAAGAACGCGCATATCAATACGGTCGCCGCGATCATGCCGCCGGGGACAGCGCAAAATATGCTGCGGAATGTTTCTATTAGCCGTTCACCGGCCTTGCTCTCCGAAAGGAAGAAACCGGTCAGCGTAAACAGCGGTATCGCGATTATATTGTTTTGTGTAAGCGCCGTATAGATTTGATTCGCCGTAACATCAATTTCACCGCCGGAACTCTGGATAAGTATGATTGAAAACGCGGCTATCACGATAAAAAGCGGCGTACCTGACATTGCCGCGAAAATTATCAAGATTACAACAGGTGTTTTTATGACGGACGAGGCGGTGACAAAAAAATCATTGATTACCCAAGCAAAATCAGGCAGGTTGAATCCCCAAATAAATTTAAAAATAAGCGGCGCCGAGCAGATGACGCCGAACAAAACAGCCGCGGCGGAAATAAGCCGCGCCTTTCCGCGTAGAGGAGTAAGACGGGCAAAGCGGAATGTCATTACGGCAAACGCAAGCGGCATTGAGTACGCAAAAAAACGGTCCGAAAAAACCCCTATCTTTTGAGGCGGGTTAAGCCCTATCTTGATAAAATCCGCCGAACAAAAAACAAGAATAGTACAAACAAATGTTGAAACAAGTCCGGTCGCGGCGGCAAGAAATGTTTCTACTTTTTTATTTTTTATATAATGAATAATGCCGATGGAAAGATGATTTTCGTTTTTTGTAGTAATCATTGCGGAAAACAGCGCCGAAACCAGCAGTAAATGCGTGGTAAAAAAAGCCGTATCACCCAGCGTTGTATGAAATACAAGCCGTAAAATCGCATTCAAAAACAAGAGCAACGCAATAAGCACAATAGCGGTATTACATATACCGCTTTCAATATAATTAAGCCATCGTTCTATTTTCCGCATAAAAAATTATTTGAAATTAAAACTCCCGTATAATTTTATTTTAAGACATTTTTTATATCATTGTAAAGCGCTTCGTTAAATGTTTTGCGCAAAAGCTGCGGCATCACATGATTCACATCATCAATCCATTCCTGTTCCTGCGTCGGCGTACATTCATTTATTATTAAGCCGTTTTTCAGCATGGCGGCAATCGCGTCATCTTCCATTTTTTTTACGCTCTGATTATTTTGAAGTTCCACTTCATGTCCAATACTCAACAGTTTGTCTTTATACTGATTTGGTATGCTCCGCCATGCCGCCTGATTCATTACCACCGCGCCCAGAAACGGCGCTACACGCAGGGATGACATATTTTTCGCTATGCCAAACAGTTGTGATACAGCCGCGGTTACCGGACTTTGAAAAACGGCGTCTATCGAGCCGCTGTTGAGCGCCATAAGCACATCGTTCAAATTGGTCTCTACAAGCTGGTAGCCCATAGTTCTAAAAGCGTCATTCAAAGACGGCATATCGTTGCCTACGGCAAGTTTTTGTTTTTTCATATCGGCGGGAGTATATACCGGATTACGTGAAAAAAATCTGACCCAGCCCACTTTTGACCAGGCCACCGTAACAAAACCGGCCTTGCGCACATCCGCCTCCAACTGCGGGCGCAATTTATCAAGGACGGTATCAAACTCTTCGTCCGTTCTTATCAAAAACGGGCAGCTAAGCGTTACAATATTTGGCGATATAAGATACATTCCGGACGATGTAAAAACAGCCGCCTGAATCTGATTCAGGCGGAGTTTGCGCAGAACATCCGCCTCGCTGCCCGCCACGCCGTTATGATACACCACAAGTTTTACCGCGCCGTTAGTCGCGGCGCTCCAATCCGCGGCCATCTTATTTAGGGCCGAGCCCCACGGAGTGTTTTCCGGCGCAAGAGACGCGAGTTTAATGGTTACCGTTTTCTGCTGAGCCGCCAGCGGCGCCGGCGGCGTTACAAATAACAGCGTTACCAGTAACGCTGCCGGTAATAATAAATAACAAAATACCGTTATCAAAGATATAAAAGATTTTTTCACGATTCCCCCTCACTAATTTTTACGCTGTCATAAGTACCGCCGGCGTTACTATCAGCGTCATCAAGATTATCATCAGCATCATCAAAATTATCATCAGCAGTATTGATAAAATATGTATCGGCGTTATCCAAAAGATAACGGGCTTTACGCTGCGATAATACGTTAAGAAGTTTATTTGACGGATGTTTGCCGGCGTTTATACTCAATGCCGCATTCAAATTTTTCTTAAAACAGGCAAAATTCTGCGCCGGTATGCAGACGGCTTCCGCCCATGAAACATAGGGGCTCGCGGAAATGCCGCGCGTTTTTTGAAGTGCCCTGTCGTAATGTATCTTAGCCAGCGCCAAATCCCCGCCCATAGCCTGCGGCAGCGAGGCGTAATACAGCAGAAAGAATTCATCCAAAACGCCATCGTTAAAATCAGGGTCCAATGTGTAGGCATATTTTATCAGTTTTGAAACCGCGCCGGCTTTCATACCAACTGAAAGATCAAGCGGGTCAAGGCCAAAAGCCGAAAATACAGCCGCCGTCAGCCAATAGATATATGGAATATCCTCTTTAGTAATGGATTCAAAAGCCGCGGTATCGTTATCGTCCGCCGCCTGCGCTTTAGCCATGATGCCCGGGTGCCGTTTTTCCAAACCGTCTTCCAGAATATCCGCGCCGCGCAAATACATGAGCCTTGACTGTTTGTACGCCGCCTCACGCTCGGCATACTTATCGGCCGGCAGCATAGAAGCCGGCCCCTGCACAAAAGCGTTCGCGTCCATCACATAGTACGAGCCGGTCTCCAGTATCAACTTTTGATTGTCAGGATCTTTTTTGAGTTTGGCTTCGCCTTTTTTTATAATGCCCGGAAGCAGAGAGCCGACAAATTCAGGGCTGGACCGCATGGCAATCTGCTGTGTTGTACAAGAAAACAGCGAAGCGCCGCAGATAAAACAGATGAATATGGGAAGTAAGACGCTTATCACCGAGCCGTATGCGCTGTTTTTCATCATTAGACTCCATTAGCCTCCGAATTAGTCCCCGATCAATTTTTTGATGTCATTTTTAATCGCGTCAAGTTTGCGTTGAACTTCCAGTTTTGCCGCGCCTAGCCCGCCTTGCCCTATGGCGGCGCAGCAGCTTGCGTAGAATTTGATTTTAGGCTCCGTGCCGCTGGGACGCACGCTTACCAGTGTACCGTCGGCAAGGCGGAATTGCAGAACATTGCTTTTTGGCAGATCAATTTTTTCACGGCGCTTGGGGTCGTCCGGATAAATCGTTTCTAAATTCTCAATATCGCGTATTTTCTCCACCTTGATACCGCCAAGCTGCGCGGGCGGCTCTTTGCGGCAGCGTTCCATGATGCCGTCCATGATTTTTTGACCCTCCGGCCCCTCAAAATACTTTGAGACACCCATTTCTTCCCAAAATCCGCATTTTTCGTACAATTCGTCAAGCCGGTCAAGCAGGCTCTTTCCCTTACTCTGCCAGTATATCAACATTTCGGCGGTGATCGCCGCGGCCGAAATCCCGTCTTTATCGCGTGTCTCGTTTTCGATAAGATAGCCGTAACTTTCCTCGCAGCCGAACACGATATTATTTTTTATTTCGCCGGCCTCGCTGCGCCTGATCACATCCGCTATCCATTTGAAACCGGTCAGACATTCTATACATTCCGCGCCGTATAGCACGGCGACTTTTGCCTGCATTCCTGTTGTAACGATGGTGTTGACCATCGCGGGATTTGCCGGCGTCTTTGAAAATTCTTTCAACGACAGGAAGATGTAATCCGCCAGCAGAGCGCCCAACTGATTGCCCGTTACAAGCACAAAGTCTCCGCCGCTCTTTGCGGGCAGAGCAATGCCGAAGCGGTCCGCGTCCGGGTCGGTGGCCATAACAAGGCCGGCGTTCTCCTTTTTACCAAGCGCTATAGCCATCTTTAGGGCGGCGGCTTCCTCGGGGTTCGGAAGCGCGACGGTTGGGAAGTCCCCGTTTCCCTCGCGCTGTTCCGGCACCGTAAGCACTTTTAAACCTAGGCTGTCAAGCACGCCTTCGACATGAAGCGCTCCTGTACCGTGCAGGGGCGTATACACAATTTTGACATTGCCGCCGTTCTGTTTTATCATATCCGGTCTGAACATACGGTTTCGCACCATCGCCTCAAAGGGCTCGTCGACTTCCTTGTCTATTATTTTGAGCAGCCCTTTATCCAAGGCTGTCTGCCTGTCAATCTCGTTGATTCTGGTAACGGCGTTCACTTCGTCAATTATACCGGTATCGTGGGGCGGTATTACTTGCGAGCCGTCGTTCCAATAGGCTTTGTAGCCGTTATACTGAGCCGGATTGTGGCTCGCCGTTATAACTATGCCCGTGTCAGCTTTCAGGATGCGGATAGCGTATGAAAGTTCCGGCGTGGGGCGCAAAGAGGAGAAAAGATAGGTTTTGATGCCGTTGGCCGCTAGGATTAGCGCGGAAGCCTCCGCGAATTCCGCCGAAAAATGGCGTGAATCAAACGCTATTACGGCGGAAAGAGAACCCGCGCGAGCCTTGTCGGGAAAGGCTTTGATCACATAAGCCGCCAGTCCCTGAGTGGCCGAGCTGACTACAAAGGTGTTCATGCGGTTATAGCCGCCGCCCATTATGCCGCGCAGTCCGCCCGTGCCAAACTCCAGCTTGCAATAAAACCGGTCTAAAAGCTCGTCCCAGTCTTCCGACGCAAGCAGTTTTTCTATTTCCGTCTTGAAATACACGTTTTTTTCTTTTTCGATGTACTCTTTTGCCTGCTTTACAAGCGTGCCTTTATCCATAAAAACCCCCATAAAAGTCTCATTGAAATTCATTATATTTATAAACGCTTATTTGTGGAATAGCACGGAAGCGGCACAATTTTTCCAAAGGAAGAGGGAAGAGGTAAATAAGGAAAAAGTAAAAAGTAAAAGGGAAAAAGTAAACAATTATCAATTATCAATGAGCAATTAACAATGAGAAGTGAACAATTAGGTAAAAAGGAAGAGGTAAAAAGGAAAAAGGAAGAGGGGAGAATGTCAAGTCCTGAAATAGGTTGACAGATTTTTACGCAACCCTACGGTGCATTTTTTCGGGCGTCTCATAATTGAGGGACAGATGGGGCCGCTTTGTGTTGTACAAAAGCACCGCCTCATCAATCG
>JAISCO010000273.1 GCA_031265535.1 Spirochaetaceae bacterium
ATGCGGGAATGATAAAAACTAACAAGGACGCGCACAAAACTTGACTTTATTGTTTCCATGTCGCGGAATGTCAGCGCGGATTCGGCAAGCTGGCCGTTCGCGTACTTGTCCGCGAATAGGTCGCCAATGAATTTTTCAAGACGCGCCACCGTCGGTTTTTCCAGTGTACGCGAAGCGGCTTCCGTAACATCGGCAAGCATGACTACGGCGGATTCGCGGGAACGCGGCGGGTTCCCCGGATAACAAAAATCTTCCATGTTTACGTTCCCCTCTTTTTCGAGAGCCGCGTTATAAAACCATTTAATTAACGAATTGCCGTGATGTTCCGCTATGATGCTGATTACATCATTCGGCAGACCGATAGCCCTTGCCTTTTCTATGCCAAGTTTAACGTGGCTGCGGATAATCGTAGCGGAAAGGCGCGGGTTTAATTCGTTATGCTTGTTGTATAGTTTTTGATTTTCTACAAAATATTCAGGGTGGTCTATCTTGCCTATGTCGTGATAGTAAGCGCCGACTCGCGCAAGCAGCGCGTTAGATCCAATCTCGTTACAGGCGGCCTCGGCAAGGTTCGCAACCATCATTGAATGGCTGTATGTTCCCGGAGCGGAACTTTCCAGCCGTCTTAAAACCGGCGCTCTTGTATCAAGTAACTCGATAAGTCTGAATGTTGTCGCCAGATGCAGCGCGTTTTCTATTATGGGCAGTATGCCAAGCACTAACATACCGGATGCTATGCCGTTTACGGCGGCCCAGAATAGGATGTAAATATAAAACTGGGCAGGGCAATTTTGTATAAGCAGAATGGATACGGCTGTTATCATATTTACAATTCCTATAATCACGCCGGCGTTTACCATATCCATGCGCCGCCGCGCGTTACGCAGCGATAAAGCGCTTGAAGCGCCGGAAGCTACCGCTAATATGTACGAATAAGCATTTATGCAGCCGGATAAAAAAGCGCCCAGCGGAAGAATCAGCGCGATTATCATGCCTAGCCGGGTGTCTATGGATATGGAAACAAGCATCGCTACAAGCGCTGTCGGCAGAACCATTGAAACGGGCATATAGCCGTCGAATATTTTTGTGTCCCTGATGAAAAAAACGGCTATAAAATAACAGGCGCTAAGGATAGACAATAACATTACTTCCGCTTCTGTGCGGCGGCGTCCTGACATTCCGGCAAAACGGCGCCCGGTGAAAAATATAAAAAATATAAAAAATAAGAAGAATTGAATCGAGTGTCCTACGAGTATATTCGACCCGGTATCCCTGCCGGAAAGAAAAAGCGCGGCGGAAATAATGAATGAAATTATTGTCGCAGCCGCCTGTTTTTTGGAAAAGCCTGTCGATTTAATTGTGTCTATGGTTGATGCGATCAAATCTTTTTGCTCTTCGCCGTTATTGTTTTTTTTCATAATCATACGCCTGTATTATTTTTTTGATGAGTGGATTTCTTACCACATCTGTAGTGTTGAGGTAAGAAAAATGAATGCCGTCAATGTTTTTAAGGATTGATAGGGCGTGTAATAGTCCCGAATCGACACGTTTTGGCAGATCAATTTGGGTAACGTCGCCCGCGATTACTGCCCGCGAACCATGCCCAAGCCGTGTCAGAAACATTTTCATCTGTTCTTTTGTTGTGTTTTGGGCTTCGTCAAGGATGATGAAAGCTTCGTTCAAGCTGCGCCCGCGCATGTATGCAAGCGGCGCGATTTCTATTACGTGGTTTTCTTCCAGCCGCCGTATCACTTCGTATGGAATAAGCGCTTCCATCGCGTCATAAAGTGGACGCAGGTAGGGGCTTATTTTTTGGGCAAGGTCGCCGGGCAGAAAGCCCAGGTTTTCGCCCGCTTCTACAACGGGGCGTGTCAGTATCAGTTTGCGCATTTTTTTGGACAGCGCGAGGGATAGCGCGTTGGCTATGGCAAGGTAGGTTTTTCCTGTACCGGCGGGGCCCGCGCAAAAACATATATCCGCCTCGCGCATTCCTTGTACGTAGGCGGCTTGGTTGGAGCTTCGCGGAAAAACTTTGCCAAAACCGTGGGGTATGTTTATGCAGCTTGAGTGTATTGTTTCCGCGTGATATGCCGCGCCGCCGCGCTCCGGTTCACCGCTGCCCGCAAGCGCCTGTACGAATTCCGGAGACGGGGTTTCGCCGCGCCGCGCCGCGCCGATGAGTTTGTCCATTACGGCACGAAAGCGTTCCGCGTCCATGTCGTTGAGGCCTTCCATTCGTACTTCGTTCCCGCGTACTACTAGTTTCCCGCCCAGCGCGCGTTCAAGGGCTTTCAAATTATCGTCATTTGAACCGCAAATAGCCGAAACTAAATCTCCGTTATCCAGCACTATTGTTACGCTGTCTTTCAAATATACCCCTGTCTTCCTCCAGTCTAAGTCCATCCCCCCAAATCGTCAACCCATTTGCCATGGAGGCACATGCGCTCCGCGCCGGCATACCCAAAGCACCCGCCAGCGGGTTTACATGCGCTCCGCGCTAACATACCCAAAGCAGCCTTCACTACGTGCCGTCAGGTACGAAAACGGCGCTTGGCATACGCAACTGGGGGCATTGTTCATTGTTAATTGCTCATTGATAATTGTTAATTCTTTACCTTTTCCTTTTTACCTTTTCCTTCTTCCTTGTTTACTCCCCATTGCTCATTTGTGAAAAGTTTACCACATCTTGGGGTTGAAGCCTTCGGGAACGTCCAGTTTCAGCGTGTCCCCGGACTGTTCAAGCACATAAAACCCCTTTTTATGGGCGTATTTTTTTACGGCCTCGTCTACAACCGCGCCGGCAACGCAGCCTATTAATCTATGGCTTTCGTCGGGCGGACACGCGTCACGCCTTATCTTTTCCAGCCGTTCCAAGTGGTCGTCAACATCTTTAACTTTTAATACGGTTTTTACTTCGATGATCATAATATATTCGCCGTTTATCAGTACAATATCCGCTTCGGCTATTACCAGAAAATTTTTGTCCGTAAACTCACAGCGCTT
>JAISCO010000288.1 GCA_031265535.1 Spirochaetaceae bacterium
GCCGCCACAGCGGGCATGGTTGTCATGATGCTGGCGATGGTGCAAACCTTTCTTTCCGGCGCGCTAATTCCGATAAACCATTCGACCGGCCTTCTGGCAATTGTGAGCCGTATTCTGCCTATGACCTTCTGCGTTGATTTTATGCGCGGCATCTTTTACGCGGGAGCAGCGGAAGGGTTGGGCGTAACACTTCAGCCGCCGCTTTTCAATCTGGTTATCATCGTCGCGTTCACCGCGCTGTTTCTTTTCGCGGGAACCGCCGGGTTTGTGCGGGCCGAGAAAAACAAGTAGGACACAAGGCTATGGCGCGTCATTCTGTTACCGAAACTTTTAATCTCTACCGTGAGCGGCTTCTCAAATTCATCCGTTCACGGGTGCGCCTTCTTGAAGACGCGGAGGATATCCTACAAGATGTATTCGGCGAACTTGCCCGCGCCGACAACGCCATTGGCGCGGTGAACCCGGTGGAGAACGCCGCCGCGTGGCTCTACCGCGCCGCCCGTAACAGGATTATCGACCATTATAGAAAAAAGAAGGACGAGCCTTTTCCGCTTGTGTATGACGAAGAAGAGGACGAATATATTTTAGACGAAATTGCGGATATTCTGTACGGCGCGGTGGCAGCGCCGGAAACGGAATACCTGCGGGTGTTGTTTTTGGACGAAATACAAACCGCACTTGACGACTTGCCGGAGGAACAGCGGACGGTTTTTGAGCTTACCGAAATCGCCGGGCTTCCGGTAAAAGAAGTCGCGGAAAAAACGCATACCCCGGTAAACACCGTACTTTCCCGCAAGCACTACGCGGTGAAACATTTGCGGAAATCCCTCACGGAGTTGTATACGGATTTAATACGGGGGTAACGCTGTTCGGGGCGTTCTACGGAACCGTTAAAGGAGCGTAAGCGCGGCTGATTTCCAAATGAGGAATGAGGAATTATCAATGATGAACAATGAGAAGGATGAAGGGAAAGGTAAAAAGGAAGAGGGAAGAAGGAAGAGGGAAGAAGGAAGAGGGAAGAAGGAAAAAGAAACAAAGAAACAAACACCTTAAAGATGGCTGCCCGTTGCGTATGCCAACCGCCTTTGCCTTACCGGAGGCACGGAGTGAAGGCCGCTTTGGGTATGTTAGCGCGGAGCGCATGGGAACCCGCTGGCGGGCGGGCGGGTTGACGGGGAAGGCATTATATGGTAATTTTACAAAGGAACTTTTTAATGAGGCGTTTCGCCGCAAAGGGCGCAAATTTGTTTGCGCCCTTTGCGGCAAACAAGTTTGGGCGCAAAATTTGCGTGCAAAATTTGCGGCGGGGTTAGGCAAAACAGCGAATAAAATTATGACACAATCGCAAGAAGATTATCTTGAAATGGTGAGTTTTCTTTCAGACGAAGGAAGAGTGCGCGTTACCGATATAGCGGCGCGGCTTGGATTTTCTAAGCCATCCGTACTGACGGCGCTTAAACTACTGGAAGAAAAAGCGCTTATCCGGCATGAACGCTATGGCAGCGTATCATTGACCCAGAAAGGACGGGAACTCGCCGGAGAAATACGCGAACGTCACGTACTAATCAAAGAATTTTTAGGTAAAAAACTGGGTGTAAACGAAGAAACCGCCGAAAAAGACGCCTGCAAGATGGAGCACGTCCTTTCCGAAGAAACATTTGAAAAACTCAAATCTTTTATGAATTCCCGAAATCACAAGACCTGATGGATTACGATTGCGTTGTTATAGGCGGCGGACACGCCGGCATAGAAGCGGCGCTAGCGGCGGCAAGGCTGGGCTGCTCCGTACTAATGATAACCCAAAATCCTGATAGAATCGGAGCTCTTTCGTGCAACCCCGCGGTAGGCGGACTCGCGAAAGGCAACCTCGTCCGCGAAATTGACGCGCTGGGCGGCGAAATGGGGCGGCTCATCGACCAAAGCATGATACAGTACCGCGTGTTAAACCGGTCCCGCGGTCCCGCCGTACAAGCGCCCCGCGCTCAGGCGGATAAGGCGCTGTATCAGGCGCTCGCCCGCCGTTCTGTGGAAAATCAGAAGGGGCTTGATCTGTTTATGGACACAGTTGTTGATCTGATAACGACAGACGGCGAACCGCAAGCCGTAGTTTGCGCGCAAGCCGTGGTTTGCGGCGTATTGACGGAGCGGGGGCATAAAATTTCCGCAAAAACCGTGATACTTGCCGCCGGCACCTTCCTTGAAGGCAGGATTTTTATCGGAGAATACGACACGCAAGAAGGAAGGCTCGGAGAGCGGGCGGCAATCGGGCTTGGCGGCGCGCTCAGAAGGCGCGGCTTCCCGCTGAGCCGGCTTAAAACAGGCACGCCTGCCCGCATCGCATCCGATTCCATAGATTTTTCCAGACTTGAACGGCAAGACGGCGAGCCGCCGTTACCATTTTCATTCGATTATACCGCAATTAATTGCGCCTATACCGGCGCTGAAAACATGCTTTCCCGCCCATCAATCCCCTGCTGGATAACCTGCACCAACGCCGCGACACATAAAATAATTCGTGAAAACATACACCGGTCACCACTGTACAGCGGCAAAATAAGCGGCAAGGGCCCGCGCTACTGCCCGTCAATCGAAGACAAGGTAACGCGCTTTCCGGACCGCGGGAGCCATCATCTTTTTATCGAGCCGGAAGGACTGTACACAAACGAGTTTTACCTTAACGGACTCTCAAGCTCCATGCCGGAAGACGTGCAGGAAGCGTACATCCGCACTATATGGGGTTTAGAAAAAGCACGAATAGTCCGTCCCGCATACGCCGTAGAATACGACTATCTTGACCCGTTGGACCTGTACCCCACTCTCGAATCGAAGCGCCTCTCCGGTTTTTTTTCAGCGGGGCAGACAAACGGCAGTTCCGGTTATGAAGAAGCCGCCGCTCAGGGCATAATGGCGGGAATAAACGCGGCGCAAAAACTTCGCGGAGAGCCGCCGCTCATACTTGGCAGAGCCGAGGCATACATCGGGGTACTTATTGACGATCTTACAACGCTTGGCACAAAGGAACCGTACCGTATGTTCACCAGCCGCGCCGAACACAGGCTTGTGCTGCGGCACGATACGGCGGACAGCCGCCTTACCCCCAAAGCCCGCGCTTTGGGGCTTGCCGGTGAAGAACGCTGGGAACGTTTTGAACAAAAGACACGGGCGCTGGGCATGATACGGGAAATTCTTGCCGCAAGAAAAACCGCCGCCGCCGAAAGTCTTGAACAGGCGCTTAAACATCCCGGTGTTGACTTGCGGCAAATAAGAGCGTTTGCCCCAGAATTGGAAAATTATCCTGTAGAATGGCTTGAACGGGTTGTTTTGGACATAAAGTACGAGGGTTATATCGAAAAAGAACTACGTTTTAGCGCCCGTATGTCAAAAATGGACGCGGTAAAGCTTAGTCCTCTGATAAATTATGATGAAATTAAGGGGCTTTCCGCCGAGTCAAAAGAAAAATTCCGCCAAATCCGGCCCCTTACCGTGGGGCAGGCGGCGCGTATACCCGGCGTCCGCCAAAGCGACATCGCGCTGTTACTCGTAACAGCGCGGCGCGGCGCAGTATGAGTCTCGCGCCGAAAACCGGCGGATGAAGCATTACAAAAAATGCGTCCGCCGCAAAAAATGCGCCTAAAACATGAAAATTCTATGCGTTATCCTTAGATGGGGGCGGTTCAGCCGGGCCGCGGGCGTTGATAAGGCCGACAATCTCTTTTACACGCTGGGTTTCGCCCTTTTTGGCCACTAAAACAGCAGGCGAGCCTCCGTCCGAGCCGTTGCGGACAACGATAATCAGGTCTTCAACACCGCAAAGCGCGACCGGAATGGGGGAATCTACAAAACATGAGGAACTGCCTACGCTAAAAACATTTTTTTCGGATTGAACGGACAGGCGCGCGTATTCGTCCCAACTGCCTACGTCGTACCATTCGAAGGCCGCTTTTACCATGATTACATCGCGGCATTTTTCTGTGATCGCTATATCGAATGATACTTGCTCTGTTTCGTGGTAGGCTTCGTCAAGTCCCCGCCAGTTTTCCAGTATTTTGACGCCTTTGCCTTTACGGTAGGAAGCGGCGCCGGGCGCGGTCAGTTTTTCAAACGGAGCCAAAACTCCGGCGGCGTTTTTTTTGAATTCGTTCAGTATAAAATCCGATGTAAAGGCGAACATTCCGGAATTCCAGAAAAAATTCCCTGCTTGCAGGTATTTTTCCGCGGTTGCCTTGTCCGGTTTTTCGTGAAAAGACGCAACGGTAAAAACGCCGGCGCGCCGCCGCGCCGCCGCGCCGGCAGTTTCTATGTAGCCGTAACCGGTTTCCGCTGAACGCGGCGGTATGCCGAATACGGCAAGGCCGCCTTGCCGTATTCGCGGTTCCAACTCGCAGGTCTGTTTTACAAAGTCCGCTTCGGGTTCGATGATATGATCGCTTGTCAGAACGAGCATACTGCGCGGCAGACCGCCTGAGGCCGCTGTGTTTGAGGCTAGTTTTGCGAACACGGCGGCGCAGGCAATGGCGGCTGCCGTATTTTTTGACTCGGGTTCAGGAATCAGGGTTACCCGCCGCAAACAGTCTTTTGGGTATGCGGCGCAGCAGTTTTCGATGTGCGGAATGTGCTCTCTGCCGGCTGCGATAATGACGCGGGCGCCGTCCGCGCCTGTCAACGCAAAGGCGCGGTCAAGCGCGGCATGAAAAAAAGTTTTTTCTTTTTGCGCAGGCAGCGGCAAAAATTGTTTCGGATACTCTTTTCTGCTTGCCGGCCAAAGTCTTGTGCCGGCCCCGCCCGCCATAATAACACAGTCGTCAAACATTATAACCTGGGAGTTTGTTGCGCTTCGCGCGTCAAACATCAAAAAATAGCCGCCCCGCGTTCCCGCGCCCGGCGGCTCCTCTTTACTATTACCTCGAATCGGTGTCGGCTACTCTTGCGTTTACCGTCACTTGACCACGTTACGCACAGTATCGCCATGAGCGCCTATGACATCCTGTGTTTTGGGATGAACCATTAAATCCAGTCCTTCCAGGGGGTACGCGCCCATGAGAACATCTTCCTCGCCGGTAAGGACCACAGTTTCGCAGGCGGTATTCCGGTCTTTCCAGCGGACCTCCACATATTCTGTTATCCGGCTGGGGACCTTTCCCCCTCCGGCAACGGTAGTCTCGCCGGTTTTTTTTACCCGCAGCCCCAGCTTTTCGCGGGTTTCCTCGTTGATGATCAGGGTCACCGCGCCGGTATCCACCACGGAGGAGACCGTGAGCCGTCTGACTTCGGAGTCCGGAATAAATCCACTCTCCGCATTGCCCGCGTCCCTGATGTTTACCAGGGTTATTTCCGTTCGCACTTCGCCCATATCGTTCTCCTTACCTTAAGTATACCATATAACAAGGGGCCGTTAAAATCATAGTCGAATGACGCCGTATAAAACTTTTTCGACGCTTTTCGGCCTTCTGAACCTTATAAGGAGGCGGGCGCGTATTTTGCTTTAGTGGGAAGGGAAAAATTGTTAAAAAAAAACAATTAAATCTCCTTAGGCGCTGGCATTGGGTTTTGTGGCGCGGACGGTGTGGGGGTGTGTCCCCGGCTGCTTATTTAATCACGATGTGTATGGTATCGCCGTGAGCGCCGGTAACCTCGTTCCGCAGGGGATTTATCGTCAGGTCCATCCCCTCAAGGGGCAG
>JAISCO010000054.1 GCA_031265535.1 Spirochaetaceae bacterium
CTTTTCTACTATGTCTATCTGCTGCTTCCTTACCACTTCTTCACACTCATTCAAGGAACCGCCGCATTCAGGACAGGCTTCAAGGGTTGCGTCAATGAAGCGGTCAACCTGCTCAGGGGGGAACGGGGTACGCTCGTGTTTTTTGTGGCCTTTTTGTCCGCCGGTCTTTCGCTTTTTGCCGTCCTTTTTTTGTTCTTCCGCCGGTTTCGGTTTTACGATATCTGAAGAAGGCGGTTTTGAGGAATTACGGGAATCCTTTTGCAGCCGGGCGACAGTTTCCTGCTGCTTTCGTACCAGTGCTTCAAGTTCAACTATTCGTGCCTCAAGTTTTTTGATTGTTTCAGTTTGCTGTTCAATCAACGCCTCTTGTTCACAGATAATTTTTGCTTGTTTTTTGACTAATTCTTGTAAGTTTTCCCCTTCCATGTCTCTTTTCTACCATGTTTAACGCTTTTTATGCAAGAGGGCCGTGAACGGTTACCATAAGAGAATATTGGGAAAAACAGCCTGATTAAAAAGGCATGGATACTTCACATAACTCGGCAGCTTTGCTGCCGCGGACTGTTTACGCGCCCCAGCTATGTTGGGGACGCCGCATAGCAGCGGCTCGGACTACGGTTTTGCTAGTGGACTGATTAGACTAAAAAGGAGAATTTTACCGCCAAGTCGAATAAGTCAAAAAAGTAGAAAAAGTATCACTTTATATCCATGTTACGCAATTTATTCGACTTCACGGTTATTTATATTTCTTTGTGTTTAGTGTAATCAAACTCCTAGCGCGGAGCGTATGTGAAACCCACTGGCGGGCGCCAACGCGGAGCGTATGTAAACCCGCTGGCGGGCGCTAGCGCGGAGCGTATGTAAACCCGCTGGCGGGCGCTAACGCGGAGCGTATGTGAAACCCACTGGTGGGCGCTAACGCGGAGCGCATGTGAACCCGACAAAAATGAGCAATGAGGGCGGGCGCGTATGCCAACCGCCCTTGCCTTACCGGATGCACGGAGTGAAAGCCACTTTGGGTATGTTAGTGCGGAGCGCATGTGCCTCCATGGCAAATGGGTTTTCATTGGGGGATTTTATTGCTATAATGCTTAATATGAAAAGGCTGTTTATAACGGCGTTTATCTTACTCACCGCGCTTGCCGGTCTTGACGCGCAGGATGAAAAAGCGGTGTTTAAAATCCAGCCGCTTACAGCAGAAGGAACAAGCCCCGAAGAAGTCCGGCTTCTGGAGACATTGATATATTCCTATTTTTCAGACAAGCAGGATGTAATAGTATTGCCGCCGGACGATGGAACAACTTTAGCCGACAGTTCGACTGATAACAGCTCTGTTGATCCACTGCCGGATTACTTTGTAAAAAGCAGTTTACACGCGGAAAATGAAAGCCAAGTCTTTGAACTCATAGTGAGCGATGCGGATACACGCGAACTTTCGAGACAAACCGCCCGGTACAAGACAACAAAAGAGATAGCCTTAAATCTGCATAACATCGTGAACGCGGCGTTTGAGTGGCGTGGAGACACGGATGAAGTACCGGAGGCGCCGGACGCGGAACTAATCATACCTGAAAAGATTTTTGGACTTTGGCGGGGGGACACAGGAATTAAATTAGTAAGAATACTGCCTGACGGCAAAGCCTTTGCCTTTTTTGCTTCCGGCGTGAACATGATGCTGTCCTACAAAATTGAGAATAATACACTTAATATCAAACAAGTATCACCAAATAATGAAAGCTTTTATTATCCATTGCCGCTGCCAATAGCAAAAGTTTTAGTTAAAGAAGCCGAGCCTATGCGCTGGGAATTCATGCTGTACGAAAACGAAAATTTATTAAAGGGCAGCCGCATCGAAACTACAGTTGAATTTGAAGATTACGAAAAAATAGTTATACGGCACAACAGCATCCGCGAATCCGAATGGAATAAACTCCCGCGATAGCCCCCCCCCCCCCCTCCTTTTCAAAAAAAATCACCCTTCCGCGGAAACTCAAATTTCCGAACAACTTTGATGAAAAATATAACGGACAAGTTTAGGTCGGCGTGGAGGGCGGCAGGGTAGACTGACCGGCGCCGCTGATTTTATCTCCCAAAAGACGTATATCCGCGCCGCTTGGGCTTTGATATACCCTAAGACCGAATTCTTTTATTATGGCAAACAGATGATCAAATATATCCGCCTGAACACGTTCATGATCCAACCACGATTTATCGGAACAATAAAGGTAAAGTTCCAAAGGCAGCCCTTTCTCCGAGGGAGCATTATGGCGCACAACAAACGGCGTATTTGGAGCAAGAATAGACAAACTTTTTATGTAAAGCTCTATATACAGCCTGAACACGCCAAGGTTTGTAAGACGCCGCTCTAAAGTAAAGCTGCCCGGCGGGATGGATTTTTCCTTGTTATGGGCATTGATTTCATCAAGTTTAAGACGTATCTGCTCCGAAAGCAGCGGAATTTGAGCCAGATTTGCGATTTCGTCTTGCGGCAGGAAATACACCGAATCCATATCTATATATATCGCGCGTTTAATGCGCCATCCGGGGCCGTCGTCCACGCCGCGCCAATTTCGGAAACTGTCCGTTAGAAGACTGTATATGGGTATAGTGCTTATAGTCATATCCCAGTTGCGTACCACTACCGATTGAAGCGTTATATCTATTACCTTACCGTTAGCGTTGAATTTTGGCATTTCAATTTCATCATCTATGCGCACCATATCGTTGGACGCAAGCTGCGTGCCGGCGACAAAACCGAGTATCAAATCCTTAAATATCAGCATCAATACAGCGCTCAAGGCCCCAACGCCGCTTAATATTCCAAGCGGAGATACCTTCATCATTGAGGTTATAACCAGTATGCCGCCTATTATGTACAAAAATATTTTTATAAATTGAAAATAACCCTTTATCGGCATTTTTTTGGCGCGTTCACCCGTGCTGTTTTGATAGATTAACCGTATAACATCAAGAAATACGGTAGCAAGATGCGCGGATATTATGGATATAAAAGCCATAACCATTCGTCCGGCTATGTCCCTTAAATGTTCGTTTCCCGCAAGCGGTATAATGAAGTATGCGATAAAAGCGGGCACAAGACCGGCGGCGTAGCGTAAAAAACCTGTCTGCGACAAGGCGCCTATCCAAATATTTCCTTTTTCTCCGAACCGGCGCGGCAGTATCTTTTCAAAGACAATAGAGCTTACTTTCCAGATAATAAGAATAACAACCGCGATGATGAGCAGCGTTATAATTTGATCCACAATGTAACTTTGCTGTCCGGAAAGTCCAATGCGCTCATAAAGCGCGCGCAGCGCTGACTTAAAACGGTCTTCCATACTGAGAGTCTATAACGCATAGGTGATTTGGGTAAAGCCGGCCCAGCCGCAAAATTAGCAATTAGCAATTAACAATTAGCAGTGAAGAGGTAAAAAGGAAAAGGGAAAAGGGAAAAAGGAGGAATTAACAATTAAGAATTAGGAATGAGCAATGAGCAATTAGGATGCTGTCAGCCGCGTATGCCAACCGCTTTTTTCAGACCCGAAGGCACTGAATGAAAGCAGCTTTGGGTATGCTAACGCGGAGCGTATGAGAACCCGCTGGCGGGGCTTGCATTATTATATAAAATGGGCTAGAATATTATTAGTAGGCTTTATGGTTTATGTAACTGGAAGACATCTGCTATTTGACAAACACCCGCTCTGGGGAGTATACGGCAGGCACGTCAGAATAGTCAATGCAAATTGAGTACTCTGACGTACTGCTTTCAGTAAGCCGTCATGGTTCTTGCGCGAGGATTATTGCGGCAGCTATGCGTGTACGATCTTAAGCTAAGGATAGCTAGAGATTACCAATACATGGAGGGTTATATGATTATAAATCATAATTTGAGCGCTATGTTTGCCGACCGTCAACTTGGGGTTACTCAAGCGGACACGACAAAAGTGATGGAAAAGCTCAGTTCAGGCCTGCGCATTAACCGCGCCGGCGATGACGCTTCCGGCCTTGCGGTTTCTGAAAAGATGCGCGGGCAGATTAGGGGGCTTAACCAAGCTGAACGCAACATTCAAAACGGTGTGTCGTTCATCCAGACAACGGAGGGTTACCTTCAAGAATCGCAGGATATCCTGCACCGAATGAGGGAATTATCCGTACAATCCGCCAACGGCATTTACACCGGCGAGGATCGTATGCAGATACAAGTTGAGGTTTCTCAACTTGTGGACGAGCTTAACCGTATCGCGAGCCACGCTCAGTTCAACGGAATGAATATGCTTACCGGCGCTTTTGCCCGCGACAGCGTTGGCGGCGGCATTATGCAAATTCAGGTAGGCGCGAACATGGACCAGAACAAACAAATAATTATCGGTACCATGACGGCGCAGGCTCTGGGATTGCAGCTTGGACAAGGTGAAGAAGGCGGCATTAGCCTTTTGAATCCTGAAAGCGCGAACAAGGCTATCGGCGATGTGGATAATGCTCTTAGAATCGTATCCAAGCAGCGCGCCGACCTTGGCGCCTATCAAAATCGTTTTGAGACGGCGGCGATTGGCGTTGCTACAGCGGCGGAAAATCTTCAGGCGGCCGAGTCGCGTATACGTGATGAGGATATGGCGGGAGGTATGGTTCAGTATACACGGGACCAAATCCTTTCACAGGCCGGCACCGCAATGCTCGCTCAAGCCAATATCAGGAACCAATCGGTTCTTCAGCTTCTTGGTTAAGCACCGGTAGAAAAGTTAGTGTAAGAGACTTCTGGACCTTGTCTTTTACTACTTAATCCCGGCAGAAGATGGGGGGCGCGCGCACCCCTCGTCTTTTTATTCGCTGTGGAGGCTAACCGGCTCCGTTGGAGTTGGTAAATAAAAATTTATGCGCCGCTATTCAGCGGCGCGGAATTGCACCCCGCCGCAAACTTTTTATCGCGAATTCTGTTTGCGCATTATGCGGTGGTTGGAACCGGTAGTACCGGGAATAAAATGCCGGCAGACCGGTTTGCTTAGTAAACCTTCACAGTTGAATAATTTCCTTACCCGATCGAGCCTCGTAAACAATGCTTACGAGGCGCTCACCGCAAATGGATATGCCACAAACTCGTTTGTGGCGTAAACTTATTTACCACAAACTTGTTTGTGCCTATGCGGTGAGGAGTTTTATCTTAGGAGGTACAATGAATACTATAGTAAATGTTGTTGAAACTGGAGTGCCTACACAGTTTACTCAAATGGCAAGGCGTAAACAAAACGCTGAATCTAAAATACCGGGTTTGAACGAAACCGAGTCGGGGCGCAATGCGGAGGAAGCGCGTTTAGTTCAAAATGCTGATAAGGAACTGGCGAATCTTGAACGGATAAGCCGGGCTTTTAATAAAAAATTGCAGTTTGTTATAAATCATGAATCTGCTGAAATAACAATAAATGTAATTGATCCTGATACCGATAAAGTGATAAAAGTATTACCGCCAGAGGAGCTTCAGCGTCTTAACCGGAAAATAGAAGAAGCAATAGGCTTCCTGTTTGATGAAAAAGTTTAGACAAATGTGATAGAACCTTCATGCCTGATATATCAATTCCCGGAATAAAAAGCCGGTTTGACACGGAAAAAATAGTAGAAGGTCTTATGCAGGTTGAACGCCTGCCTAAAGAACGCATAGAGCGTACCAACGAAACGCTTGCCGCGCAAAAAAT
>JAISCO010000384.1 GCA_031265535.1 Spirochaetaceae bacterium
ATGTAAACCCGCTGGCGGGCTAACGCGGAGCGTATGTAAACCCGCTGGCGGGCTAACGCGGAGCGTATGTAAACCCGCTGGCGGGCTAACGCGGAGCGTATGTAAACCCGCTGGCGGGGGTTGAAAATGGGGGATATTGATTTTATAATAAAATAATGAGAGCGACAAAAGCACTGATACATATAGACAGACTAAAATCAAACATCCTTATGGTACGCGAACACTTGCGGAAAAATAAGAATGTCGCGATTTGTATGCCTGTAAAAGCGGATGCCTATGGGCACGGAGCCGTGCGCATAGCGGAAGAAGCCATTCGCTGCGGCGTTGATTACCTGGCGGTTGCCACCGTAGACGAAGGCCTTGAACTGCGTAACGCGGGCATATCGGCGCCGGTACTGCTGTTTTCACAGTTTCTTAAAGAAGAAGCCGTCGAAACCGCAAGAGCGCGGCTTATCCCGTTTATAGGCGATGCTGAGGCGGCGGAGCTTTTTGCGGCGGCTGTCGCGTCCGGCGGCTGCAGCCGGCTCCCCGTCTTTCTTAAAATAGATACCGGCATGGGCAGAATGGGGTGCAGACCGGAAGACGCGCCTGCACTTGCCGCTTTTATCGCGAGCTTTCCGACCCTTGAGTACGCCGGAACGGCGACACACCTTGCCGTGTCGGACTCGGCGGAACCACGGGACATTGAGTACACCGGCTTACAACTTACCCGTTTTAAGAGCGCGCTAGACGGCATCCGCGGCAAAGGACTTTCGCCCGGCATTGTTACGGCGGCAAACACGGGGGCAACACTCTATTACCCCGAAGCGTGGTTTGACATGGCGCGTCCGGGCATACTGCTGTACGGCTATCCTCCGGACATCACGAACAGCGCGGAGCCGCGTTTTTCGGGACCGCGTTTTGCGGTGCGTCCGGTAATGGAATTAGAAAGCGCCGTTGTCGCGATAAAACAAGTAAAACGCGGCGAGTCCGTCTCTTACGGCAGGACTTGGATAGCTGAACACGACACTTATACCGGCATACTTCCGCTGGGCTACGGCGACGGCTTACCGCGCGGCTTGAGCGGCAAATTTTCTGTTATAATCAATGGCAAAAGTTATCCGGGCGTTGGGCGAATCTGCATGGATCAATGCATGGTTGACCTTGGCGCTTCCCCTGACATAGAACGCTTTGCGGCCGCGAGCGTATTTGGCGGTGAAATGCCCGGCGCCCTTGACGCGGCGGAGATTGCGCGGCGCACGGGGACCATACCGTACGAGATATGCTGCGGGATTACAAAACGTGTGCCGCGTGTCTATACAAATTGAGCCATAATTTTCGCAAGCTGAGCTCGGCGAAGCTAAAAAAGTCCGCGAATTACACGGCTTAACGCTAATGTATCCGAATAATCGCGTTGCCCCCTAAGGGACGCAATTAACGTTCATTCGCGGACCCCATGATACTCCATTGAACTCACTCTGCCCGGTAAAGACAGCAAAACCTGTGTGTAACTGAAGCTTTGAACAGCCTCCCTTATAAAGAAATTGCCGCGTAACCCACAAAAGAGTCTTGATCGCCGACGCTTCCGGCTAAAGAATAAGCGTCAACACTTGTGCCGTAGGCAAGCAAACGCGCCGCCGAAACTCCTTTCTCCCCGCCTTCCAGCCTGCGCGTTTCAGAGGCAAAACCCATGCCGCAGAGGACAGCGCCCGCGGAACACGCCGATTGCTCTTTTTCGGCGCGTTCAAGCACAAGTTCCGCGCTGCCGGAAAGAACCGCCTCGATAAAACGCCGGTCATTCACCGTTTTTACCCATTCAAGAGCCGGTTTTCCCAGCCCTTTTGGACAAAAATCATAGTTTGGCCCATAATGCGTTAGATCGGATGATGCCAGCATCACCGCGCCGCGGCCAAGAGCGGACGCGGCGCGGGCAATCAGAACACCCGCCTTAAAAGCTTGTTCACCGGCCCCCACCCGCAGCCAAAGAAGACGTGATTTTGGAAAAAAACAGCGTACGGCGGGCAGCAAGACCTCGACAGTATTATCGGCATACCTGTCGGCGGCGCAATGTATCCCCGCCAAAGACAATTCTTTTTTAACAGAAGCGCGAAAATCAGCGTCAATAAATATTTCACCGGAAGGCACAGCTACAGCGTCTTCCTCGGCAAACAGAACAGGCGCTTTTGCCGGAAGATGCCCGCCCGCGACAACAACTGTAGCGGCATCCTGACGAAGCGCCGCAATAGCCCGCGCGGCAATTTTCCCCGAAAAAAACCATCCGGCATGAGGGGCAAGCGCCGCGCGCGCTTCGCCGTTTCTATCATCAAGAAAACCGCGCAAGTATTCATTTATTGCTTCCGCACCGCGCGGATACCAGCCGGCAGGCAGTTTCATAGCTCTTATCATATTTTCCTCTTAATTTTATCGGCAAAAATGCCTAGAATAAAAGTATGTGGCAAAATGTTAAATCGGTCATAGCTTTTTTGTGCATACTTGTATATATAGCCGCCGCCGCTTTTGCGGTAACCCGAATTTACAAAGCGGCAGCCGAACAGCGTTTCAACGCGCAGCAGGAATTTGCTGATTTGACAGATTTTGCCGCCGGCGCCGGAGTTCTTGGGTTTTTTAGCGGAAAATATATAGAGGATATAAAGACACAGCTGGACATGTCAAAAGCCCTTGACGCGGTAATAATAAACGGGCCGGACAACAATAAGGCGGCTTTTGAAAAGAAACCCGGGCTTATTTTGTATAAAGGCGATACCCCTGATTTCAACAAACAGGCTAAATTCTATAGGGCGCCGCAAAGCGCCCCGCTTCGCGTAGAAGGCAATCAGAATATAAGCATAAGCGCCTTTTCGCCGTTGATAAATTTTAACACATTGCTTGCGGTGCTGCGTTCATCACTTTTAGCCATATTAATAGCGGTATTTATAGCGTTTTTTACGTTAATTATCGATATAAGTTTTATAAAAACAAAGGAACAAATTCCGTATGATCCCGACGCGCCGCAAATCGACTCTTTTAACAGCAATACAACCTTACATTCCGGGGAAAATGAGGATGAATTACCGGCGCGTAACAGCCAGCCTGACGCACCCTTCTACACAGAAGAAGCGTGGATAGACGAAGAAGCGCCATCCGCCTACGGGGAGGAAGCGGAGATAGACGAGGAAGTGCCGGCTGCCTACGGGGAGGAAGCGGAGATAGACGAAGAAGCGCCGGCTGCCTACGGGGAGGAAGCGGAGATAGACGAAGAAGCGCCGGCTGCCTACGGGGAGGAAGCGGAGATAGACGAAGAAGCGCCATCCGCCTACGAGGAGGAAGCGGAGATAGACGAAGAAGCGCCATCCGCCTACGAGGAGGAAGCGGAGATAGACGAGGAAGCGCCGGCCGCCTACAAGGAGGAAGCAGAGCTAGACGAAGAAACGCCGGCTGCCTACAAGTATGAAGCGGAGATGGCTGAGGAAATCCCCGGCACTAACGCTGAAGAAGCGGAGACCGGAGAGGCAGACGCTCAGGCAGAGGAAGCGGGTCCTCACGAAGAAATACCACCGGCTGAGGGATTGCTTGCCGCCGCTAAAGCCATATATGAAACAGATAATTTCGGCAGCATGGACGACAGCGCGGCCTTTATTGACAGCCTTCAGTATGAATTACAGAAAGCCGAAGCCGAGGATAACGATCTTACGCTTTTATGTATAGAGTGGACGGCGGCAGGTTTGCAGGAGGAAGTCCTGATAAAACAGGCGGCGGCTTTTTTTAAGAATGGCAGCCGTGTTTTTGAAAGAGAGGCGCAAAGCGGTGTTTATGTTATTGTGCCCGGCTTTGGTTTAGACAAAATTTTAGCGGATGCTAAAGAATTTCACCGCCGCGCCCGTGAGTTAATGCCGCAAAATTTGTATGTTGAACTGTTAATGGGCATTTCGGCGCGTTCAGACCGGAATGTTGACGCGGTAAATTTGCTGAGCGAGGCGGAATGCGCCCTTGACAAGGCGCGTTCCGACAGCGCCTTGCCTATCGTAGCGTTCAAAGCCGATCCTCAAAAGTACAAAGAATTCATGCGCCGGCAGAAAGAATTGTCGTGAGCCTCCGCAGGGCAAGCGAATTTGCGGGGTATTAAACCACAACGAAAGAAAACAGGCGGCGGCCTTAGCGCATCGCCAGCTTACAACGCGGCGATTTCATCGGGGGAAAGACCCGTCGACCGGGCTATTTTTTCGACGGGATCGCCGAGGGCCTTCAAGGTTCGGGCGACTTCCTTTCGTCCTTCCTTTC